>NZ_VZQO01000005.1:0-242570 GCF_014397665.1 Paraburkholderia sp. UCT2 | reverse complement strand
TTAAGACAGTACTTTCCGAAAGGCATCGACCTGTCGGTCTACTCACAGGCCAAACTCAACGCAGTAGCACGAAGGCTGAACGAGCGACCACGAAAGACCCTGGATTACGAAACACCGGCTGAACGATGAGATACGGTCAAGTCTGGTGTATGAGCGGTTGGATGAACGGCGACGTCAGGCGGCGAGTTTCTGCTGACCGGGTTGATCGTCTTGCACCGGTTCGCCGTCCTTGAAGGCTATGCCTTCTAGCAACAGCTTGATCTGTTCTGGGCCGTTGATGCGCCGCCATGTTTTCTCGGCTTCCTCGATCAGCTTGAATGCTAGACCCAGGAAGGTTGGTCGCGACACGCAGTTGCGCGTGCGCGTAGTACGGTGGCGCACGGTCGCGAACGTCGACTCGATCGCGTTTGTCGTTCGCAAATGTTGCCAGTGGTCGGCCGGGAAGTCATAGAAAGCAAGCAGGCTTTCGCGATCCTTCTTCAACGTCTCAGTAGCCTTCGGATACTTTGCCGCATAGATCGTCACGAACCGATCGAAGGCGGCATGCGCGTCGGCGCGCGTCGCGGCCATCCATATCGCTTGCAGATCTGCTTTAGCTTTGCCTTGCTGTGATTTCGGTAGCGCGTTCAGGACGTTGCCCATTTTGTGGAACCAACAGCGCTGGCCTCGCGTCGCGGGAAACACTTCCTCCAGTGCGGCCCAGAAGCCCATCGCGCCATCGCCGATGGCCAGCAGCGGACCAGCCTGCAGGCCTCGCGATTTCAGGTCGAGCAGCAGCTCCTGCCACGACGCCTTCGACTCGCGATACCCATCGCCGATCGCCACACGTTCCTTGCGCCCATCTGGCTTCACGCCGATGATCACCAGCAGGCATTGCCCGTCTGAATTTTCGCTTCGCAGCCCGGTGTGAATACCGTCGACCCACCAGTACACGTAGCGCGACTTCGACAGATCACGCCGGCTCCAGTTTGTATGTTCGTCGGCCCACTGGGCCTTCAGGCGACTCACCACATTCGCCGACAAACCCTTCGCATCCTCGCCCAGCAGCACGCTTAGTGCCTCGCTCATGTCGCCCGTTGAGATGCCTTTCAGGTAAAGCCACGGCAACGCGGCGCTCACACGCGGCGACTTGCGCACATACGGCGGCACGATCGATGAATTAAACTTCACGCCTGACCCTGAACGATCGCGAACCTTGGGCACCTTCACCGCAATCGGGCCGGCCGCCGTCAATACCTCGCGCTCCGGCAAATAGCCATTGCGTACCACCGCGCGTTGTCCGTGCAACGTCTTGACGTTTTCGAACCGCTCCAGCAGCGCCTGCAGCTCTGCTTCGATCGCCTGTTGAATCACCTGACGGGCTCCGTGACGGACTAATTCGTCCAGGCCCAGACCGGTTTCTGATAGACCGATAACCGCTTTTTCCGTAAACTTGCTCATGGTGGATGGTTTGTTGTTTGCTGGTTTCCGACTTCGACAATCAGATTCTCAGCTAAAACCTCCACCGCCTTCAATCGCCCGCCTCAACTCCCCCGTACACCAGATCCGAGCATATCTCCTGAACGATTCCATCGAACTATTGCATCGACCGGTTGAATCCGCCACCCCTTCGAGTCACTCAATCCACGTTGACGAATGTCCCCTTGCTGCCCTACAGGAGGCCATCGTCAATCTGTTCGCCCCGAAGGGCTTTTCAAGTCAAGGCCGAGGGTAGTCCATTGGCAGCACTTATTGGCGGATCAGTCATACCTTGCCGGGATTCAACGGCATTGGGAGCACCCGTCAAAAAATGTTCATGGCCAAGCGGCCCAGATGGACTATATACAAACGAGGGGCGGCGGATGGCTGTACGTCCAACGAAAACCGCCCTTGACTCAGGCCCGCGAGAGCCACAGTCAAGCCGAACGGAGATGTACGACGCCGAATAGTCGCGGCCCGTCTTTTCCCACATAGACCGGTCAGTGGATCGCAGCGTTAGCATCATTGCCGGGGGCGATGCGCTCCCGGCCAATCCACCGCTGCCCGATGTTCCCTGTTCGACCGCCTTAACCACCGTGTAGTAAACGCGACAAGGGGTGAAGTAATGAAACAGCTCGCGAACTGGGTAACGCTCTTGCAGGTCTGCCTGTAGCCCAATTTATCAAGGACGTAACGTACAGCTACCTGCTCTGCCCATTCGTCCATCCGACGTCACCCGTTCGCTCGTCGCCCACGCAAGGAGTACGCCATGTCATTTATCACGTGCCGTTTAACGTTTCTATTGCGAACCATCGCGTTCGCGACGGCGTTAGGATTCGCTTCAATCAGCATTGCGCAAGCCGATTCGGAGGTCGATCCGCCAGGAGCGGTTTACGTTCTGTCAAACCAGCCGTCCGGGAACTCGGTTCTTGTCTATTCGCGCGCTGCCAACGGAATACTGAACTACGAGGCCACGTACTCAACTGGCGGTAAAGGAGCAGGCACGGGAGCCGATCCACTAGGCTCGCAGGGTTCCCTAACGTTGGCAGCGGGTTTTCTCTTCGCCGTGAATCCGGGCAGCAATGATGTTTCGCTGTTCGCGGTCGACGGCAGCAAACTGACGTTGCTCGACAGAAAACCATCGGGTGGTCAAATGCCCGTCAGCGTGACAGTGAAGGGGCCCATCGCGTATGTGCTTAATGCCGGAGGCACACCGAACATCAATGGCTTTATCGTCGACGCGCTTGGCAAGCGTCTCGTTCCATTACCAGGCTCACAACGACCACTTGCCGGCGGAAACTCCGCCCAGCCCGCGCAAGTGAAGTTTGCGCCGGAAGGCAACGAACTGCTCGTGACCGAAAAGGGCACACAACTCATTGACACGTATTATGTCGGCTTCACCGGCTACGCCTCGAAGACTCCAACCCCCCATGCGTCAAACGGCGTCACGCCGTTCGGGTTTTCCATCACGACCCGGGGTTACGCGATCGTCTCCGAGGCCGGATCTGGTTCCGTTTCCTCATATGAGGTCGAGGACAGCAAACATCTGACTTCGATCAGTGCAGCAATTCCCTTGGGCCAGAGCGCCCCTTGCTGGCTTGTCACCACGGGCGATGGACGTTTTGCCTACACGGCCAATGCCGGGAGCGACTCGATCAGCAGTCTGCGGATCACGGCGGACGGTACAGTGCGCTTGCTCAATCCGACTGCAGGCACACTCAGCGCTCCCCTTGACATGGCGCTCAGTGGTCACAGTAAATTCCTCTACGTTCGTGAAGGTAACGGCGCTGTAGGTGGCTTTCGCGTGATGCCAGACGGAACACTCGAGCCAGTTGGCTCAGTCACCGGCGTACCGCCGGGGGCACAAGGGATCGCGGCGCGCTAGACACATCTCCCCCGCGCGGGGAGATGTGCACGCGGGATCATGCTTTCGTATCCCTGTATCGGCAGCCTTCTCGCAAGAAGGTTGCCGGTACTGCTGAGCACCCGCCGTCCACCTTGATCCGATTGAAATCGAGGCTCCCGGTCAAGCAGGGGTTAGGTGAGTCCAAACGGGCGACGGTGCGCGAGTCGAATCCCATCACTTTCTTCAAGGCTTCCGGGAGTCACATTGACTCCCGGCCCTCCCATGGCTGAGCTCTGGGAAGTGGCCGCGTGGGCCGCGGCGCTGAGCAACCTTTGGCCGCCGTCCGCGACCGGCCGGTATGGCGAAATCAAAGGCCATTCGCCTGCGCTTCGCGACTGTCCCTTCATGGCCGAACCCCGTCAGATAGCTGAATTGAGAACCGCTTGCCGGCCCGCAGCGAATGATCGTCGCAAGTCGACCCGGTGGACCATGCTATTGTGAGATTCGTAAGCGGTTGTAGCTCGCCGGGACGCGTTGGCATCACCCGCTCCAACGGGCCACGATGCGTCACGCGCCTGCAAGCGATCCGCGTGCGGTGCGCGCCTCCGGTAGAGTCGTGAAAAGGAAAAGTGCTTCGGCTACTGTAGACCGCACGCAAGCAAATCGACTCATAGGGAAAACTGGCCGGTCACCGCGGCCATTATCGATTGGTCCTGCGAAAACTCCCGCGTCAATCCTTTTCCGCCACCCGCCCCGGCTGCACAGCCGGCATCCTGCGATAGATAGTGTTCCGCGAGACCCCGAGCGCACGCGCCGCGGCGGACACGTTTCCGCCGTGGCGCGCCAGCGTCATCGCAACCACAGAGGTGGCAACATCCTGCAGCCGAGCACCGTCGGGCAGCGACGCATCGCCAGCAGCAGGGGCATCCGCAGCCGAACCGGCCGAGATGGCTGACGAGCTCGAAGCGGCCGACGCAGCAGAGTCCCCCTGTCCAACCTCGCCATCGCCGCAACCCGCGCCCCCCACATCATCCAAAAAATCATCCGGCAAATGCTCCCACCGAATCACCCCATCCTCCTCCACCATCGCCGCCGCAGTGCGCAGCAGATTAGCCAGTTGCCGACAGTTACCCGGCCACGCATGTCGCCCGAACACCGCCATCACATCCGGCGCAACGCTGAGCGCCTGCCGCCCCCCGCTTTCGACTGATTCCCACTGCAACATCTTTTGAACGACGACCGCGAGATCGCTCCGCTCACGCAACGCCGGCAACCGAACCGCAAGCCCGTTGATCCGATAGTAAAGATCCTCACGAAACTGGTTCTGCGCAATCATCTCGCGCAAGTTGCGGTGAGTCGCGCAAATAATGGAGACATCGACAGGAACCGCCCGCGTCGCCCCAAGCGGCGTCACGACCCGCTCCTGCAAAACACGCAGCAACCGCACTTGCAACGAATACGGCATATCCCCGATCTCATCGAGAAACAGCGTGCCTCCATTCGCCTGCATCAGCTTGCCGATCGCCCCTTTACGCCGCGCGCCGGTAAACGCACCCTCTTCATACCCGAATAGCTCAGATTCGATCAGCGACTCCGGAATCGAAGCACAGTTAACCGCAACAAACGGCCCATCACCTCGCGGCGAATCGTTATGAATCGCCTGCGCGAGCAACTCCTTGCCGGTACCGGTCTCGCCGGTGATCAGAATCGGAATATCCTTGCCGAGCACCTTGCGAACCTTCGCGATCAGTGCGGACACACGAGCATCGCCGGTATCGAGATCGCTGAGCCGCGACAGTCCCGCAGCCGGCTGACGCGCATTCGCACACACCGGTCGCGGTGCGACTGCACCCTGCACATCGACGGCTCCACGCCCCAGCCCAAACGACGCCCGCCTGAACTGCCCGCGCGCGCAAACCACCGCACCGTTGTGCAAATTCAGCATCAGATGCGGCGCAACGCCATGCGTCAAACGATCGATCAATTGCGCATACGAGATCTGAAATAGCGACGACAGCGTATGCGCGCGCAACGCAGCAAGCGACAAGCCCAACTGAAACTGCGCACTTCGATTCGCGGACAGAAAGCGCCCATCATCGGTAAACGCAATGATCCCTTCCATCAGCGTGCCGAGAAACTCAGGACGTCCGTGGAAAGACACTTGCAGCACGTCGCGAAACGCAGTCGAAAACAGATGGTTTTCGATCATCTGCACCGACATTTTCGCGAGTGCCGTCGTGTGCTGGTGATAGCTGCGGTGGTCGCCCGTCACGTCGAGCACGCCGATCAGATCGCCGTACGGATCGAGAATCGGCACGCTCGAACAGGTCAGGAAGCGGTTAGCAGCCAGATAGTGCTGGTCCCCATGAACGACCATCGCGCATCCCTCGGCCAGCGAGGTACCGATCGCGTTGGTCCCCTGACGATCCTCGGCCCAGTTCGCGCCAGGGCGCAGCGCCACTTTTTCCGCGCGATGCAGAAAGTCGTCGTCGCCGATCGAATGCAGGATCAACCCGTCGGCGTTGGTCAGCACGATCATGCTTTGCGTGTTGACGATCTGCTCGCGCAGCGTCTCCATGACCGGCATCGCATGCGCGCACAGCACCTGGTTCTGTTCGCGCTTCAGCGCGAGTCCCGTGTCGGACAGGATGTCGTAATCCGGCCGGATCGATGCGCGCAGGCCGAACGTCTCGGAGCGTTCGTGGGCTTTCTGGATTGCCGGTGCGGGCCAACCTTTGAAGCGGTTAGCCGCCGCCACGCTGAGCGGATGAACGTCGTCGCGCATTGTCTCCTCCTGAATGCGCCCGGGTCGTGCCGGACGCTTTGATGCGTGTCAACAGAATACTCCCTTTGCCAGTCCGCCCGACGCGTGCGGCGACCCCGCGCGGGCCCGCATCCTTGATCTGCGTCAGCGTCGGCCGAATCTGCGACGTTTCTGAACACCGGCAGCCCGCGCAACTGTTCCGAAACGGAACACTTCCGCCATGCAGCTCACCGCAATCCCTGAAATATCCCACTTCGATGCATTGGTACGGTTCGTGCCTGATGTGGTCCCGCGCAGTCACCCGATCACCATCACAAAACGGAGACAAGTGATGAATCCATTTGACCTGAAAGCCCTCGGCATCGACATCGAGTATCCCTATCGCCAGCGTTACGAAAACTACATCGGCGGCAAGTGGGTACCGCCGGTCGGCGGCGACTATTTCGACAACGTGTCGCCGATCAACGGGCAGCCGTTTTGTCGCGTGCCTCGTTCGAACGCTGCCGATATCGACCTCGCCATCGACGCCGCGCACGCAGCGCGCCGCAAATGGGCGAAGACGTCGGTGACAGAGCGCGCGAACCAGTTGCTGGCGGTGGCCGAGCGCATGGAGAAGAACCTGAAGCTGCTAGCGGTCGCCGAGACGATCGACAACGGCAAGCCGCTGCGCGAAACGATGGCCGCGGACCTGCCGCTCGCCGTCGATCATTTCCGCTATTTCGCGGGCTGCATCCGCGCGCAGGAAGGCGGCATCTCGGAGATCGACGACAACACGGTCGCTTATCACTTTCACGAGCCGGCTGGGGTGGTCGGTCAGATCATCCCGTGGAATTTTCCGCTGCTGATGGCCGCATGGAAGCTCGCGCCCGCGCTCGCGGCCGGCTGCTGCGTCGTGATGAAGCCGGCCGAGCAGACGCCGGCTTCGATACTCGTGCTGATCGAACTGATCGGCGACCTGTTCCCCGCCGGGGTCATCAACATCGTCAACGGCTTCGGCAAGGAAGCGGGCGAAGCGCTCGCCACCAGCAAGCGCATCGCGAAGATCGCGTTCACCGGCTCGACGCCGGTCGGCAAGCGCATCCTGCACGCAGCCGCGGACAACCTGATCCCGTCGACGGTCGAACTCGGCGGCAAGAGCCCGAACATCTTCTTCGCCGACGTGCTCGATCGCGACGACGCGTTCCTCGACAAGGCGCTCGAAGGTCTCGCGATGTTCGCGTTGAATCAGGGCGAAGTGTGCACGTGCCCGTCGCGCGTGCTGGTTCAGGAGTCGATTTACGAGCGCTTCATCGAGAAGGCGATCGCGCGGGTGGAACGCATCAAGGCTGGCCATCCGCTGAACCTCGAAACGATGATCGGTGCGCAGGCATCTCAGCAGCAGCTCGACAAGATCCTGTCGTATATCGACATCGGCCGGGACGAAGGGGCGCGGTGCCTCGTCGGCGGCGAGCGCGCAACGCCTGGCGCCGGCCTCGGCGAGGGTTTCTACGTGAAGCCGACGATGCTGTTCGGCAACAACGATATGCGTGTGTTCCAGGAGGAGATCTTCGGGCCGGTCGCCTCGGTGATGACGTTCAAGGACGAACAGCAAGCGATCGAACTCGCGAACGACACGTACTATGGCCTGGGCGCGGGCGTGTGGACTCGCGACGGTACCCGCGCTTACAAGATGGGACGCGAGATCGAGGCGGGACGCGTGTGGACCAACTGCTATCACCTGTATCCGGCGCATGCGGCCTTCGGTGGCTACAAGCAGTCGGGGATCGGGCGCGAAACACACAAGATGGCGTTGTCGAACTATCAGCAGACGAAGTGTCTGCTGGTCAGCTATCAGGCGGAGGCGCTGGGGTTCTTCTAAGCGAAGGGCGCGTCGTCTATGGACGACGCGTGCCGAAGAATGCAGCCGTGCGGCGTGGTGGCCGCTCCGGTTGCATCAATCGATGCGAAATCACGAAGTCCCCTCAGACCTCAGTCCGCCTCGACTTCTCCCCCAAAGCCGCATTCCGTCATCAGTCTTTCTAAAACCGGAAGCATCCGCTCGCGAACCCACGAAAGCACTTCAACTAGCGACTCGCCTTTTGCGTCGTTCTCGGCGTCAATTGAATAGGAGTGCGTGTACATCGAGCAGTAATGGTCCGTCGGTGGCGTGCGCTTAATGACTGTGCGATCGGCCGCCCTCTCCAGTTGTTCGGCGAGTCTCTTCTCATGCTGGTCACTCTGCAGCCGGCTGACAAACGCCCGCAGGAACGATTCCCGTACGCCGTGATCTCGAACAGACCAGGCGCCGCCGCAGTGACGATCGCGGCGAGCGCGCTGTTGGCAGGTTCATCCGGGGCCTCGGCGCATTGGGGGGATGCTTCTTCTGGAAGCTGTGAGATCCCGTTCGCCCGAAAAATCAAACAAATTGCCTATATAGGCTAAAAATTCGGCCAATTCCGAATGCTCCTGGTTGCCCCGCTCCCGATACTGTCGTTCGCACATAACAAGGGATGACCGATGAAGAACGGCAACGGCCAGCCGATGATCCGGCTCGCAGACAAGACGACGCACGACGGCACGGTCATCGAGGCCGCGACAGACCTCATGCACATGGGCATCCCGGTTGCACTCGATGGACACGGCGTCGAGTGTCCGAGGTGTGGCGGTGTCTATCCGATCATCGCGACCGGCCAGCGAACCCACAACGGCAAGCGGGTCAGCCATGCCGGCGACAGGACGGGCTGCGGCGCGATCCTGATCGCTTCATGATCGCTTCCCGATTGCCACGAAACACCGAGCTCCTTGCACGCATGATCGAACCCGCACAGGACCGCACGCTAGGTCTTTCCAGTGACGCACTACCCACATGGGGCAATGAGCCTTTGCTGGCTCCGCTCCGCCTGCGCGGCACCGAATCCCTGGGCAAGCTCTATCGATACACGCTCGATGTGGCGACGATCGAAAGTCCGACGCTCGGATTGTGGCAAGCACAGGAACTGGTCGTACCCGATAACCTGATTGGCAAAGTCATCGACATTTCGATCTCGTTCGACGGGAACGGATTGTTCGGTCAACAGGTGTTGGAACCCGGTGAGGTGGCACACGCGGGCGCGGGCCGCCGCACGATTTCGGGCCTCGTCACAGGCATGAAACAGACCGGCACCGACGACCGGCGCGCCCATTACCGCTTCGTCGTGCGCCCCTGGCTGTGGCTGGCCACGAAGAACCGCGAAAGCAGGATCTTTCAGGACGCGAGCGTGGTGGACATCACTGACCGGATACTCAAGGAGCGTTATCACTTTCCGGTGGTGATGGAGTTGGGCGCGACCGGTCTGCGCGAAGGCTACCCAAAGCGGGACCATGTCCGGCAGATGTGGGAATCCGAT
The DNA here is from genome assembly GCF_014397665.1 of Paraburkholderia sp. UCT2. Lineage (NCBI taxonomy): Bacteria > Pseudomonadati > Pseudomonadota > Betaproteobacteria > Burkholderiales > Burkholderiaceae > Paraburkholderia > Paraburkholderia sp. UCT2. Next base: position 233,137 of record NZ_VZQO01000005.1, on the reverse strand, counting down.
TTCGAATTCCTCACGCGGATCTGGAGAGAATGGGGAATCTACTATCTGTTCGACGGAATGACGCTGGTACTGTGCGATTCGCCCGGCTCGCACAAACAGCACGACAACGGCTACGACACTATCCGCTATCACGCGCCTGACAGCCGGCACGTCGACGAAGAACACATTCACAGGCTCGAGGTCTCGCGTCAGATCACGACGGGCAAGGTCAGTCTGATCGACTACGACTACACCCGCCCCGGCATGCACTTCGAGGGCGAGTACGAGAGCTTCAGCGAACGGGCCTTCGACAACATCGAGCAACACGGCTGGGGCGACTACTCGCAACCGCTCGCCGGCGCGACGGGATTGTCGGGTAGGCCAAACAACTTCCGCAATGAAGCCGAACACCTCGCGAGCGTGCGCGTCGATGCAATGCGCTGCCACCGGCTACGTCTGAAGGGCCGAGGGAATCTGCGCGGCCTGACAACCGGGAAAACATTCTGGCTCGACAACCATCCGCAATGCGACATCAACGCCGAGTACCTGGCGGTATCGACCACACTCGACATTCGCAACGCGCCGCAGAACACACAGCCGTCCGGTAACGACACGAACGACGCGTTGCGCCAGTGCGTGACCAGCTTCGTGCTTCAGCCTGCCAATACATTCTTCAGAAACCGCCCGAAGAAAAAGCCGCGCTGCGCGGCGGAAACGGCGATCGTGGTTGGGCCCGAGCACCAGCCGATCTGGGTCGATGGATACGCGCGCGCCAAGGTGCGTTTCGTGTGGGACCGGCTTGGCCCGAAAAACGAGAGCGCCAGTTGCTGGGTGCGCGTGTCGTCGCCGTGGCAAGGCAATGGCTTCGGCGCGATCTATCCGCCGCGTGTCGGTCAGGAGGTCATGGTCAGCTACCACGAAGAGGACCCGGACAAGCCGTACGTATCGGGCCGGATGATCAATGGCTGGAACCAGCCGCCCTGGAAACTACCGGATAACCAGGCACTTTCAGGCGTCTTGAGCAGTGAGCTCAAAGGTGGCTGCGACGGCCAGACCAATCACGTCGTACTGGATGACACGCCGGGCCAACTCCAGGCACAGCTCGCCAGCGATCACGCACACTCGCGCCTCGTGCTGGGCTACAACACGCGGGTCGTGCGCGAGGCCGGCCGACAGCAGGCACGCGGCGAAGGCTGGGAACTGGCCACCGACGCATGGGGTGTCGCGCGCGCCAACAGAGGCATGCTGATCACCACGGAGGCGCGTCGCGGCGCGACCGAGCCGGCAAAGGATCTCGGCGAGACCGTGGCGCGCCTCACGCAGGCGCGCGATATCCACGAGAACCTCGCGGGTCTCGCGCGGCAGTATGAGGCACAGGAGCAACAGACGAGTCAAAGCGACGTATCGCGGGCCATCAAGGCGCAGAACGAGGCGATACGCGGCGTCGCGGCGCGTGCGGACCTTCCCTTCCCGCAACTGGGCGCACCCGACATGGTGCTGGCCAGCGCGGCGGGGGTCGGTCTCACCGCAGCGCAAAGCACGCACGTGGCAAGTGTCGAACACATCGCGCTCACAGCGGGCGGACACGTCAGCATGGCGGCGGCGAAATCGCTGCTGGCGTCGGCAATCAACGGCGTGCGGGTGTTCACGCAGAATCTCGGCATCAGGCTCAAGGCCGCGTCAGGCAAGGTGCGAATCGACGCGCAGAGCGACGATGTCGAGATCATCGCGCAGCGGGTCGTCAGCATCATCAGTAGAACCGATTCGATCAATCTGATGGCCAGCAAAGAGATCGTGCTCCATGCGGGAAGCACGAAGGTGGTCATCAATTCGGAAGGGTACAGGGTCTATACGGATGGAGAGCATCGGGTCCATGCGCGTGGTCATCAAACCGACAGGCCAGCGGCGCGGCCTGTCGGTGTGCCGGTAACGCCCGGAAAGCCGGGCAAGCTGGCCGCGCATCACGTTCTGATCGAACACGATACGGGCTTTGCACTGCCGAACCAGCCGTACCGGATCACACTCGACGATGGTCAGGTGATTCAGGGCGTGACCAATGCGCTTGGAGAAACGAGTCTCGTCACGAGCAATCTTCTTGCATTCGCGACGGTTGAACTGTTCGCCGCGAGTGAACCGGACAAGGTTATTGCGGTGAGCAGAGGCGCGGTGATCAGGGAGGCGGACGAGCCGTTTGCGGGCGCAGTGCCCAACGCCGAGAAACGCACCGCCAGGGTCGCAGGAAAGGCCGTGGCCTCTCCCAATCAAAGCGCGACGACGGAAGACAAGTCGCCCGAATTCGTTTCATGCGATCCGATGAACTTCGGTCTGCGCTTTCATCACTTCATCAACGGTGCGACCGAGGCTGATGCGCCGGCTGGTATGTCGATGCGCAAGGATGTTGAATATCCGGTGACCAAGGCTTATACGGCTGCGATTAAAACTGCGTTGCAGGGAATCGATTGGGCCGGGGTGACGTGGCCGTTGACTTCCAGTTCGATAGAGACGATTCAAAACGCGGTCACGCCGCGACTGGAAATCGCGCTTGGTGCCGGGCCCTTTGGATTGCCACGACGCGATGCCGCCAACTCGGAAAAAGGTGGTGCCATGCCAAAGCTTGTCATTGTCGATCCACAGCGGGCGACGCAGTACGCCCTGCGGCAGGATGTCAGCGCCGCATTCATCGGGAAGTACTGGGTAATCGCCGTCAACGAGAGCGAGATCGCGCACATCGTCGAACTCAGGGACCAGCCGGCCTCGCTGGATAACCGTCTTAGGGCATTTGCCGACACTCTGTATCACGAGTCTCGCCACTGTCAGCAGTACTTCTGGATGCTTTCTTTGCTTCAGCACTTTCCGGAGGACTACAGAGACCTGCCGAATATCCAAACGTTGTATCGGTCGACGATGCTGAGCGAAGTCTTTGAAGTGACAGGAATCACGCCGCTACCCGACGATCATCGCGTTCACATCGGTCTGCACAGGATGCTTGTATTCCATTACTACTGGCTGATTTCCTACCTGCAGGACAAGCGGGGCTGGGAGTACGTCAGGCGAGATCTCCCGAGTGCTGAAAGGAAGGTATGTGAACTGCTGAACGTCTCTGCTGAAACAGCACAAAAAATGGCGCAATTCGAAACCGGCTATAGGAGCCAACTTCATGAAGAAGATGCCTACGCCTGTGCGGAAGTGGTTCAGGCCTACTGGCGCAATCCTGGTGATCCTCTCGTTCGCAACCCCGGTACATGCACGGCTCAGTACACCGACGCTCTCAGGACCGTCGGGGCCAGGAGTTGAGATGAGACCGACTGTGAACGACGCCCAGCGCGACATGGCATTCAGGATATTGACCACGGCAATGGCGATCCTGCGGGACGACCAGCCCTTCGATCCCGCGCATACGATTTTCGGCCGCATTCTTGCGGCGCGGCCTGAGCGCGGCGTGGTTGGTGTTACGGAGTATTCCTTCGAGAATTCGGCATTCCCACGGACTGACATCACCGTAGTTGTGATCCCCGATCCGCTCGACCCCTCGGTCGACCGCACGAAGGTCAAGCAAGTCGTGCTGAACTTCACGATCCGTTTCAGTCCGCTATTGACAGACATTAGCCGCTCAACGCTGGAAGATCTCCTCCAGGTCGATATCGGTTACTGGGTCGACGGCAACGGCGAGCGGTGGCCCGGCAATGATATGGGAACGGCGCCACCGCAGATTCGGCTGCATAGCTATCGCTATCGTGCTTCGAATCTGCCGACGAGCCGATTTCCGGTGGATGTCGAATTTGCTTTCGGCGACCCCGACCCAAAGAATCCAGCGCCGGACGAATCGAAAACGCCGGTCCTGATGGACGTTCTCCTCAAACGCGGCTATTCCGCGATGAAACGGCAACACCGTGAATAGAGCCCGACTTGAACAGCAGGTGGCAAAGCGCCACGGCGCGCGGAAGTGGTTCAGGCCTACTGGCGCAATCCTGGTGATCCTCTCGTTCGCAATCCCGGTACATGCACGGCCCAGTACGCCGACGCCCTCAGAACAGTCGGGGCCAGGAGCTGAGATGAGACCGACTGTGACCGATCCCCAGCGCGACATGGCCTTCAGAATATTGACCACGGCAATGACGATCCTGCGGGACGACCAGCCCTTCGATCCCGCACATACGATATTCGGCTGCATTCTTGCGGCGCGGCCTGAGCGCGGTGTGGTAGGTGGTGCGGAGTATTCCTTCGTGAATCCGGTGTTGCCGGACACGCAAATCATCGTAGTTGTGGTACCCGATCCGCTCGACCCCTCGGCCGACCGCACGAAAATCAAGCAGGTCGTGAGGCGCTTCACGATCCGCTTCAATCCACAATTGACGGACATCAACCGCTCGACGCTGGAAGACCTCCTCCATGTCGATATCGGCTACTGGGTCGACGGCAACGGCGAGCGGTGGCCCGGCAATGATATGGGAACGGCGCCACCGCAGATTCGGCTGCATCACTATCGCTATCGTGCTTCGAAACTGCCGATGAGCCGATTTCCGGTGGACGTCGAATTTGCGTTCGGCGACCCCGACCCAAAGAATCCGGCGCCAGACGAACCCAAAACGCCGGTCCTGATGGACGTTCGCCTCAATCGTGACTACTCCGCGTTGAAACGGCAACACCGTGAATAGAGCCCATCTTGAACAGCAGGTGGCAAAGCGCCACGCCGCGCGGAAGTGGTTCAGGCCTACTGGCGCAATCCTGGTGATCCTCTCGTTCGCACCCCCGGTACATGCACAGCCCAGTACGCCGACGTCCTCAGGACCGTCGGGGCCAGGAACTGAGATGAGACCGACTGTGACCGACGCCCAGCGCGACATGGCCGAATGGGGGCGTCGATATCGCGAACTTGAAGAGTCCAGACGCGCTCGTCCTGCGCCCGGAGTACCGCCTGGAGCGAGGCATCCGGTGTTCGATCGAGCTGTGCTGTCCGGTCCGCAAGGAGCCGCTCGGCACTCTCGCGAAGAAACTGCAAGTGCTGCCTGTTATTGCGGACCGCGACATCGAGAACCCTGGCCTGAATCTCGAGCTGATGCGAACGGTTATCGAGCTCCCGGGCACGTACGAGAAAATATTGGTGTACAGCAAGAATCAACGTGACAACGAATACCACGGCGAAACACAGGATCACGGTATGCCGCGGACGTGAACTGGCGCGGTCCCAAACCGTTTTCGCAGGCGTTTTAGACGCGGACGGCAGGCGCATGCCGGCTCTCCGGTGATCCAGCTCCAGGTCCAAATACTATTCCTTCCCAACCATCTCGACATAGCTATCAACCGCACTGCTCACCGTCGGATGAAAGCACGCATCGCCAATCAGATCGGTCAGCTCGAAGCGTCTGAGCTTGTCGCGAACCGGATCCTTCATCTCTGCAAAGTGCAGCGCAATCCCGCGCTCGTCGAGGGTGCGCGTCAGTTCCCGCAGCATGTCGGCGGAGGTGACGTCCACGCTCGTCACCGGTTCGGCCGCCACCACCACACGCCGCACCGGTGCCGGCGATTCGGCGACGGCTTCCAGCAGGCGCTCCTGAAACTGCTCGGCATTCGCAAAGAACAGCGGTGCATCCCAGCGAAACAGCACGAGCCCGGGGATTCGCTGGGCATGCGGATAGCGCTGCAAGTCGTGATAGCCGCGCAATCCTTCAACGCTTCCCAGCACCGCGTAGTGCGGTCGCCAGCCGTCCCACAGAAATTCGATGACCGCGATCACCACCGCGAAGCAGATGCCGGGAATCGCACCGAACACCGCGACGCCGGCAAAGCAGGCCATCGACAGCCAGAACTCCCATTGCTGGATGCGGAAAATCCGCTTCAGGTCCGTGATCTCGAACAGACCGAGCGCCGCCGCGATAACGACCGCGGCGAGCGCACTGTTGGGCAGGTAGCGCATCAGATTGGGCGCGGCCATCAGCAGCGCCGCGACCGCCAGCGCGCCGACGACGCCCGTCAGTTGCGTCTTCGCACCCGCCGCCTCGGCGACCGGCGTGCGCGACGAACTGCTGCTGATCGGGAAGCCGTGGAACAGGCCGGCCGCAAGATTGGCCGCGCCGAGCCCGACCATCTCCTGATTGGGGTCGACGCGGCTGCGAAAACGTGCCGCGAAAGTTCGCGACAGCACGCTGGTATCCGCGAACGAGATCAGCGCGACCGCGCAGCCGCCGAGCAGAATCTTGACCAGATCGGCGTCGGTGACCCACGGCAGCGCAAAGGTCGGCAGGCCTTGAGGAATCTTGCCGAGCACTTTCACACCGAGGCTATCGAGGTGCAATACGGTTACGCACAACGTCGCGACGATCACGGCGATCAGGATGCCCGGCAGTTTTTCGAAGCGCTTGAGAAACAGGATCAGCACGAGGCTTCCAGCGCCCACCGCGAAGCTATACCAGTTGGATTTGCCATCGGCGATAGCCTGCACGAGGCTCACGATGTCCCGCAATGGCCCGCGCTCTTCGATTGAGATGGCAAACAGTTTGGGCAGCTGACTGATCAGCACGGCGAGCGCAATGCCGTTCATATAGCCGTATCGAATGGGTTTCGACAACAATTCAGTGATGAATCCCAGCCGCAGCAAGCCCATCACGATACAGAACAGGCCGGACACGATCGCCATCATGCTGGCCGCCGCAATCGCGCGCGACGGGTCGCCCGCAGCGATTTGCACCACGACCGCCAGAATCGGAGCGGCGAGCGCGGAGTCGGGACCGAGCACGAGAATCCGGCTCGGACCGAACAGCGCATACGCCAACAGCGGAACGATCGTCGCGTAGAGGCCGTACACGCCAGGGACGCCGGATGCCTCCGCATAAGCGATCCCAACCGGCACCAGCATCGTGGTCAGTACCAGTCCCGCCGTCAGATCGTTCGGCAACCAGCTCAGCCGGTACGTCTTGAGCACCGTCAGTCCCGGCAGCCAGCGCATCCAGCGGCGCGCCCTGCTTACAGCAGTCTGTTCTTTGTGACGAACTGGCCTGTCCGCGTCCATTTTTGGAATGTTCGTAGTCGAGGACGCCGCACCACGGTTTGTGGGCGGTACCGTCATTCGAAGGATAGTCCAGACATCCCGTCGGCGACAGGGATGACGCCGACCGGCCGGGGATCACTGCCGCTGGCGCCTCAGCAGCCACGCGACGCCCCCCGCCAGCGCCATCACTGCCGCGCCGTACACCGCATTGCGATGCCGATCGGTGAACATCTGCCAGCAGTACGCACGCGCTTCGTCATCGAAGCGACCATGCGAAGTGTAGTGACCCGGCACCGGCTCGTAGAGATTCGCGGGCGCATCGGCGGGCAACGGTTCATCGGTCAATTGCCCGTCGTAACCCGCCCGCGCGAGATAGCGGTCGAGCAGCGCCGGCGCGATCCGGTTCGCGAGGATCGCCTTGACCGTCGACCACCCGACCCACACCTGCCGCCGTCGATGGGTGGCCGCAAAGTAGATCGCCCGTGCCGCCACTTCCGGCTGAAACACCGGCGCCACCGGCCGTGCCCTGCGCCCCGTGCGATTGAGCGCCCAGTCGAATTGCGGCGTATTGACCGCGGGCAGATCGACCATCGTCAGATGGATATCGACTCCGTCGTGCAGCAACTCGGAACGCAACGAATCGGTGAAGCCGCGCACGGCAAACTTCGCGCCGCAATAGATCGACTGCAACGGCACCGACCGGTACCCGAGCGCCGAGCCGACATTGACGATCGTCCCGTGCCCGCGCGCGCGCATCACGGGGAGCGTCGCCAGCATGCCGTTGACCTGCCCCAGATAGGTCACCTGCGTGCCGCGTTCGACATCGCGCGCGCTGAGCGCCGACACCGGCGCAAACGCGGTCGCCATCGCGACGTTGACCCAGACGTCGATGCCGCCCCACTCGCGCTTCACACGCTGCGCCGCGCGCTCGATCGCGTCGGCATCGGCGACATCGGCCGGAATGGCGAGTGCGCGCACGCCATAGGTCGCGGCGATCTCCTCGGCGGCACGAGCGAGCCGTCGCGGCTCGCGCGCGATAAGCCCAACGTCATAGCCCTGCCGCGCGAATTCGGACGCGCTCGCGCGCCCCACGCCGGCACTTGCCCCTGTAATGACGACGACGCCCTTGCGCTCGACGTCGCCGCTGCGGGTCTCGGTTTGCACCGTCACAGCGTCGCTGGCCACTTTGAACACCTCCGAGGTTGCACATCCAGTGAGGTGGTGAAGCAAAGCGCAGTCCCGACGATTCGAGCTGGGGATCTGCGAATTGCGCGCGAGTCCAGCGCACGCTCGGCCGCCGGGACGCCGGCCGCCGGGACGCCGGCCGCCGGAACGCCGGCCGCCGGAAAAACAAATGGCCGCAGCGCGGGGCTGCGGCCATCAGGTAGCGGTTTCCGAGGCTTGCGCGCTTCAGCGCATGGCCGAAAACGTCGAACTCACGTCACGTTCATCGCCAACGCACTCTCGCGATAGTGCTGGCTCGCCTTGTCGGTATCGCCCAGCTGCTCGTGCAGACGCGCGAGCGCGCGATGCGAGCGGATCTTCAGCGTCTCGTTGTCGGCAAGCTTCAGCGCGCGTTCGAGGAACGACTGCGCCTTGCCCCACAACTGCTGATGCAGACACAGACGCCCCAGCGCGAACATCAGGTCCGCGTCTTCCGGCCGATCCTTCTGCCACGCCTCGGCCTTCTGGATCAGCGGCAACGCATCGCCGCCGGCCGTGTCCGGATAGCGTCGCAACAGGCGCGCATCCCAGTTCTGCGCGAGCGCCTCCTCGACGATCTTGCGCGCCTCCTGCGGACGGTTCAGCGCGACCAGCAGTTCGGCGGCGGTGTCGGCGAGGCGCGGCGAATGACGCTCGGTCGCCGACAGCGAGTTCCACAGTTCGAGCAGCGCGTCCGCATTGTGGCGACGATCGCGCAGCAGATTTTCCGCCGCCAGTTGACGCAGCCGCACCGCGACCGCCGGATGGATCGCCTCGCGCTTCTCCAGCGTCTTCACGAGCTTCAGCACTTCGCCCCAGTTCTTCAGCTGCTGCTGCGCGCGCAGCATGATTTGCTGCGCGTGAATGCGCCGCGCGCCCTGCGATTGCATCTCGGTCAGCGCATTGAGCGCGCCGTCGGCGTCGCGGCCGTCGGCGCGCATGTCGGCGGTGGCCATCAGGCGCGCGTCCTGCCAGTCGGCTTCGTCGATCTGCGCGAGCCATTCGTCGCGTCGCGCGTACTCATGCATGCGATGCGCGGCGGTCGCCGCGATCAAACCGGCCGCGCCCTTGTTGTCGCCATTCGTGAGCGCGTCCTTGGCGGCCTTTTCCGCGCGCGAGAAACGCCCCGCGTACAGGTTGCCGATCGCATCGCGCAACGCCGCGTGCGCCTTCGCGACACGCGCGCGTGCGCGGTACGCGGCGACGCGCTGCGGCATGCGCCAGATATTGCGGATGATGCGCAACAGCGCATAGAGCAGGATGAACAGCACCACCAGCCCGACGACGAACAGGTTCAGCGACATGTCGACGCGGTACGGCGGATAGATCAGCAGCACTTGCCCAGCGTCGAAGCGCCCGCCCACCGCGAGCACGACCGCGACGGCGAACAGCGCCGCGAGCCATAGGAGTCCCCGGATCGCCATGATTAACCCCGGTTCCGGTATTGATTGACGGCCTGCAGGCTCGTATCGAGGTTCGGCAGCTCGACCGCGGCCGAACCGGCGTCCACCTGCTTGACCAGATCGATGACCGTCTGCGTGTCTTTCGACGACGCGTCGAAGTAGCGCGTCAACGCGGACTGCGCCGCCTGCAGGTCGGACTTCAGCGTGGTCTGGTTGCGCGACAGCAGCGCGAGACGCGCCGACAGCAGACGCAGCTTCAGGTTCTCGCGCACGAAGTAGCCTTGATCCGGCGTGACCAGCATCGCGTCGGCGTTGTCGATACGGCGCACCTGCACGAGGCTCGTCAGCTGTTCGGCGATGCCGTGCGTGACCTCGTCGATCCACACTTCCCAGCGCGGCTTGCCGGTGGCCGCGGCCACCTTCGCGGTGTCGGCCCACGTGGCCGCATGCGGCGTGGCACGCGGAATCGGTGCTTCACCCGACAGCGGCAGGCCGTTCACGTGATCGATCGCGTTGTCGAGCTTGATCGCGAGGCCGGTCAGATCGGTGGACGGCGCGGCCTTCAGCTTGTCGATGTCCTGCGCGATCGCCTTGCGCACCGCGACCGCCTGCGGACTGTCCGACGCCGCGAGGCGCGTATCGGCGCTTTGCAAGGCGAACAGCGCGAGCTGCGTATTGCCGGTCAGCTGCAACTGCTGGCTCGCCGCCGACAGCATCTGCCCGACTTCGGCGAGCGTCCAGTCGTCGCGATTGCGCGCGAGATCCGCGTATTGCTGTTGCAGCGCCTGCTGCGCGGCCTGCGCATCGGCGAGCTTGCCTTCGAGCTGCGCGACCTGCGAGTCCGATTGATGCACGGTGGCGAGCGCCTGGTCGATCTTGATGCGCAGCTCGTTGGTCTGCGTGTCGTTGGCCTGCTGACGCTGCGCGAGTTCCTGCTCGGTGCGCACCAGCTTGCGGTTCATCGCGAAGCCGCCCACGCCCGCCGCGCACGCGATGACCACGATGACCAACCACAGCAGCGGTCCGCTCGCGCTGCGGCGCTTTTGCGCTTCGTACGGCGTGAAGGGTGGGTTCGACGGCAAGGCGGCGCTTGCGGGCGGCTGAGGTGAGGCGTTCGTGGATGCGTTCGTTTCAGTCATGCGTGGTTGAGCCGGGTTGGACGATACCGGTTGGACGACGAGAGGCACGGCGGCCGCGGCAACGAGGGCTCGGACTATGCGCTCGTCGCCCGCGCCGGACACCGTAATCCTATCAAAACCCAATGCCCGCGCGGTCTGCGCGATGCGCGGATGCGGCGTGACGAGGGGCGCGTGTTTGAGCTGCTCGATCTCGCCGGCAGTCAGATGTTCGTGCGCGAGTTCGTGCAGATTGCGTACGCCTTCGGAGCTGGTCAGAAGCCATGCGTGCGGCGTGCCCGCGAGCAGTTCGTGCACGCGCGCCCATGCGCCGATCGACGGCTCCGGCACGATGCGCCGGTAAGCGGCCACCGCGTCGACTTCGGCGCCGGCTTCACGCAGGCGCTCGCTCAGCCATTCGCGGCCGCCGTCGCCGCGCACGATCAGCACGCGCTTGCCTTCGAGGCCCGCGGCACCGAGTTGCGCCTCGAGCGCGGCAAACAGGCTCTCGGAGTCGAAGCTCGTCGATTCGTCGTCGGCGCCCGCCGCGGGGCTGATCACGCGATGCTCGGGCGCGCTGACGCCGTGGCGCGCGAGCGCATGCACGCTGCCCGGGCCGACCACGCCGATCGGCAGCGCATGCGGCCAGATATCGTCCTGGCGCGCGAACGCGTGATCGACTGCGTTCGGCGACACGAACACGACGAGCGCGTAGCGTTCGAGCGACGCGAGCGCGGCGCACAACGGCGCGTCGTCGATGACGGGCGCGATGTCGATCAGCGGGAAGTCGAGCGACGCGAGTCCGGCTGCTTCGAGCTGTTCGACGAGTTCGCTCGACTGGCCGGCCGGCCGCGTGATCACGACCGTGAAGGGCGCCTTCTCGGGCGAGACGGCGGCCATCACTCGCTGGCCGCCGCGCTGGGCGCGGCCGCGGGACCGCTCGCCGTACTGAGCGCGCGGACGATGTCGAGGGCGCCCTGCTGCACGAGCGAGTGCGCCACTTCCTCGCCGAGCGCGAGCGCGCGCTCGACGGTGGGCGCCGGCGCCGACGCCTGCGCGCTCAGCACGCGCTGGCCGTCCGGCGTCGCGACAATGCCGCGCAGATGCAGCGCGCCATCGCCCCAGGTTGCGTAGGCCGCGAGCGGCACCTCGCAGCTGCCGCCGAGCGCGCGCGATACCATGCGCTCCGCTTCGACGGCCGCCGCCGTGTGCGGATGATGCAGCGGCGCGAGCCATGCGGCGAGGTCCGCGCGATCGGCGCGAATCTCGATGCCGAGCGCGCCCTGGCCCGCCGCGGGCAGACTGTCCTCGGGATCGAGCAGCGCGCGGATGCGATCGGCGAGACCCAGCCGCTTCAGCCCGGCCGCGGCCAGAATGATCGCCGCGTAATCGCCGCGATCGAGCTTGGCGAGTCGGGTATCGAGATTGCCGCGCAACGGCCGCACGTCGAGATGCGCATAGCGCATGCGCAGCATCGCCTCACGCCGCAGACTCGAGGTGCCGACCACGGCACCGGCCGGCAGCGCGGCGAGCGAGTCGTACTGATTGGACACGAGCGCGTCGCGTGGGTCCTCGCGCTCCATGATGGTGGACAGCGCGAAACCGGCGGGCAACTCCATCGGCACGTCTTTCAGCGAATGCACCGCGAGGTCGGCGCGGCCATCGGCGAGCGCGGCTTCGAGCTCCTTCACGAAGAGCCCCTTGCCACCCACCTTCGACAGCGTGCGATCGAGAATCTGATCACCGCGTGTCGTCATTCCGAGGATTTTTACGTCACAAGATGGATATAATTTGTGCAGCGCACATCGCACATGCTCGGCTTGCCACATGGCAAGGCGGCTCTCTCGCGACGCAATCACAAGCGTGTGGGGTGGCGTGGAAAACGTCTCGGTGTTCATTAGCTTGCTGCTGGATGTCGGGATGGAATAACAATCAATGTTAGCACGCGCCCTCGTTCGCGCCCTTTGGTTTCAAGGCACGGCGAAGCGCCGTGCGCAAGCGGCAGCGACGGAGGAGACGGGCTTCGCGCCACGCGCGAAGGCGCCCATTGCGCGTTGTCACGTACGGTCGTTCGCGCACTGCGCGGCGGCATGCGGGATGATGCAATGCGGCGAACATGCTGAGGCGATGCCTGACGCGTGTTCGGTCCCAGCGCGGGCTGGCAGCCCGTGGCTCCTTTCTCCCTCGTCGGCGTCGCGCGATTCGGCAGCGCTCGTGTCGTTCCGCGTACGCGGTGCGGCACGCGCGGGCCGCGCTTCCAGTCGGTCGAGCAATCGCCGTGTACAGTCGCCGTTTCAAGTCTCCGTTGCAGTTGCACTAGCAGTCCGTCTTGTAGTCCGTTGCGTAGTCCCTGTTGCACGCAGTTCACGTTGCACTTGCTGGTGGCAGTTCCGCAGTCGCAGTTCATCAATCAACAGACCCTGGCTTCCCCGAGGAAACTCATCGTGACGTCTTCCGGATCGGCGCGCCCCGCCCGCCGCAACACTGCCTCGCCCACCGCTCGCCCGGCCGACGCCGCGGCGCCTGACGCCCTGTCCGACGTTGCCGCGCACGCCATATCGTCGAGCGTCGGTCAACATGGCGACACGCGCGCCGACCAGCGCGCCAGGCGCCGCGCCCTCGCCGCTCGCGCCAGCAAAGCCCCGAAGGCCGCGCAGACCTCGGTGCCCGTCAAGCAGGACAAGGCGCAAAAGGCGTCGAATGCCGGCAAGGCCAGCAAGGCCGAACAGGCCGCGACGTCGGCCACCGCGCGCAAGCCGGCCAAGGCCAAGGTCGATGGCGACGCAACACCCCCGCGCGCCGCGAAACCGTCGAAACCGAAGGACCTGCCGCCGGCTGAGTCCGCCGCCGCGACCACCCCGAAGAGCGGCGGCCGCACGCGCGAGGACAAGGACCACCCGCTGTTCCAGGACATCCGCTATCTCGGGCGTCTGCTCGGCGACGTGCTGCGCGAGCAGGAAGGCGAGGCGGTGTTCGACATCGTCGAGACGATCCGGCAGACGGCAGTGCGTTTCCGTCGCGAGGACGACAGCGCCGCCGCGCAGACGCTCGACAAGAAGCTGCGCACGCTGACGCCCGAGCAGACCGTCAGCGTCGTGCGCGCGTTCAGCTACTTTTCGCATCTCGCGAACATCGCCGAGGACCGTCACCGCAACCGCCGTCACCGAATTCACGCGCTCGCGGGCTCGGCCTCGCAGCCGGGCACGATCGCCCATGCGCTCGAGCGGCTCGCCGCGGCTGGTGCCGCCGCGACACCGGTGCTGCAGCGGTTTTTCGACGACGCGCTGATCATGCCGGTGCTGACCGCTCACCCGACCGAAGTGCAGCGCAAGAGCATTCTCGACGCGCAGCACGACATCGCGCGTCTGCTCGCCGAGCGCGACCAGCCGCTGACGAACCGCGAGCGCGCGCACAACGAAGCGATGCTGCGCGCGCGCGTCACGTCGCTGTGGCAAACGCGCATGCTGCGCGACTCGCGTCTGACGGTCGCCGACGAAATCGAAAACGCGCTGTCGTACTACCGCAGCACCTTCCTCGAAGAACTGCCGGCGCTGTACGCCGACATCGAGGAGGCGCTGAAGGAACATGGCCTCGAAGCGCGCCTGCCGCCGTTCTTCCAGATGGGCAGCTGGATCGGCGGCGATCGCGACGGCAATCCGAACGTCACCGCCGAAACGCTCGAAAATGCGATCACGCGTCAGGCCGCGGTGATCTTCGAGCACTACCTGGAGCAGGTGCACAAGCTCGGCGAGGAGCTATCGATGTCGAATGTGCTCGTCGGCGCGAGCGATGCGCTGAATGAGCTCGCGGCCATCTCGCCCGACCATTCGCCGCATCGCACCGACGAGCCGTATCGCCGCGCGCTGATCGGCATCTACACGCGGCTCGCGGCAAGCGCGCGCGTGCGCCTCGGCGAAGGCAGCGTGCCGCTGCGCAGCGCCGGCCGCGGCGTCGCGCCGGTCCGCGCGATCCCCTACGACGACGCCGCCGACTTCGTGCGCGACCTCCACGTGCTGATGGATTCGCTCGCCGAGCATCACGGCGCGCCGCTCGCCGCGCCGCGTCTCGCGCCGCTCGCGCGCGCGGCCGAAGTGTTCGGCTTCCATCTCGCGAGCATCGATCTGCGGCAAAGCTCCGACATCCACGAAGCGGTGATCGCCGAGCTGCTCAAGCGCGCCGGTGTCGAGGACGATTACGTGGCGTTGCCGGAAGCCGACAAGCTGAACGTGCTGCTCGCCGAGCTCGCGCAGCCGCGCGCGCTGCGCGTGCCCTCCGCCGACTACTCCGAGCTCGTGAAAAGCGAACTCGCCGTGCTCGAGGAAGCGCGCATGACGCGCGAGAAGTTCGGCGCGCGCGCGGTGCGCAACTACATCATTTCGCACACGGAGACCGTTACCGACCTGGTCGAGGTGATGCTGCTGCAGAAGGAAACCGGCCTGTTGCGCGGACGCCTCGGCGACGAGCACGACCCCGCGCGCGCCGGCCTGATGGTGATCCCGCTGTTCGAGACGATCCCCGACCTGCGCAACGCGCCGCACATCATGCGCGATCTGATCGCGCTGCCGGGCATTAGCGCGCTGATCGAACATCAGGGCAACGAGCAGGAAGTGATGCTCGGCTACTCGGACAGCAACAAGGACGGCGGCTTCCTGACGTCGAACTGGGAGCTGTATCGCGCGGAGCTTGCGCTCGTGTCGCTGTTCAACGAACGCGGCGTGACGCTGCGTCTGTTCCATGGGCGCGGCGGCACCGTCGGGCGCGGCGGCGGCCCGACCTACCAGGCGATCCTGTCGCAGCCGCCGGGCACCGTCGACGGTCAGATCCGTTTGACCGAGCAGGGCGAAGTGATCGCGAGCAAGTTCGCGAATCCGGAAATCGGCCGGCGCAATCTGGAAACCGTCGTGGCCGCGACGCTCGAAGCGTCGCTGCTGCCGCACGACCACACGTTGGCCGAGCTGCCGGTGTACGAGGAAACGATGCAGCAGCTGTCCGATACGGCGATGGCCGCGTATCGCGCGCTCGTCTACGAAACGCCGGGCTTCAAGGAGTATTTCTTCGAGTCCACACCGATCGCGGAGATCGCCGAGCTGAACATCGGCAGCCGCCCCGCGTCGCGCAAGCTGCAGGATCCGAAGCAACGCAAGATCGAGGATCTGCGCGCGATTCCGTGGGGCTTCTCGTGGGGTCAATGCCGGCTGCTGCTGACCGGCTGGTACGGCTTCGGCAGCGCGGTCGCCGAGCACCTCGACAGCGCGCCGTCCGACGCCGAACGCGCGCGCCGTCTCGCGCTGCTGCAGAAGATGCACAAGAGCTGGCCGTTCTTTTCGAACCTGATGTCGAACATGGACATGGTCATCGCGAAGACCGACCTCGCGGTCGCGTCGCGTTATGCCGCGCTCGTGACCGACAAGAAGCTGCGCAAGCATGTGTTCGAGCGCATCGTCGCCGAGTGGGAGCGCACGTCGAAGGTGTTGTCGGAGATCACCGGCAAGAGCGAGCGGCTCGCCGAGAATCCGCTGCTCGCGCGCTCGATCAAGAATCGCTTTCCGTACCTCGATCCGCTCAATCACCTGCAGGTCGAACTGCTCAAACGCTATCGCGCGGGCGACACGAATGCGCGCGTGCGGCGCGGCATTCATTTGAGCATCAACGGAATCGCGGCGGGGTTGCGCAATACCGGTTGAGGTTGCCGCATTGGCGGACAAAAGCCGGGTGTGGCCGACGCAGGTCACACCCGGCTTTTCTCATTGCGCGAACCCTGCCGCTACAATAGAGCCCGCCATGTACCAGTACAAGTTCGGCAATTATTCTGGTATCTCTATTACCCCCTCCACGCGCAGCCGATAGCATGACGACGCCGTCTTCCGCCGATCACCCGCCGCCGCTCGACGCCACCCCGGCCCGCGCGCTCGGCGACTTCATCCGCGCCCATCGCGAGCGGCTGTCGCCGCAGGCGGTCGGGCTGCCGCCGGGGCCGCGTCGCCGCACGCCCGGTTTGCGGCGCGAGGAAGTCGCGCAGCTGTGCGGCGTGAGCCCGACCTGGTACACGTGGATCGAGCAGGGCCGGCCAGTGTCCGCTTCCGCCGATGCGCTCGCGCGCATCGCGGTCGCGTTACAGCTGTCGCGCGCCGAGCGCGCGTATCTGTTCGAACTGGCCGCGCAACGCGATCCGGCCGAGCCCGACCCGGCCGCCGCCGATGCGCCCGCCACGCTGCTGCAAACCGTGCAGCTCATCGACACGCCCGCCTACGTGCTCGACCGTCAGTGGAATGCGCTTGCGTGGAACGAGCGCGCGGCCGATCTGTTCGTCGGCTGGCTCGACGGCGCGCACGACCGCAACCTGCTGCGCTACACGTTCACCGAGCCGGCCGCGCGCGCGTTGATCGTCGATTGGGAAACGCGCGCGCGGCGGCTCGCCGCCGAATTCCGCGCCGACTCGATCCGCCATCTGAACGATGCGCCCACACGTGGGCTGATCGATTCGCTGTCGGCCGCGAGCGACGAATTCGCACGCTACTGGGCCTCCCAGGACGTCGGCGGGCGCGAAGGTGGCAGGCGCGAGTTCAACCATCCGCGCGACGGGCGCATCGTTTGTGACCAGATCACGTTCAAGCCCGCGCATCGCGAGGATCTGAAGCTCGTGGTGCTGGTGCGCGAATAGGCCCGCGATGGGCGGCAGCGCTTTGGCCGCCGTCACCCGGTGTTAAAATCTTCGTCTTTCTTCGCTGCGGCGGCGCTTCTGCACGATTCGCGCACTCGCGTTGCCAGCCTCTTCACCGCTCGTTTTTACCGCCCAACACCATGACGTCCCAACTGCACAAAAAAGGCGAAGCCTGGTCGGCTCGCTTCTCGGAGCCGATGTCGGAACTGGTCAAACGCTACACGTCGTCGGTTTTCTTCGACAAGCGTCTGGCGTTCGTCGACATCGAAGGGTCGCTCGCGCACGCGTCGATGCTCGCCGCGCAGAAGATCATTTCCGCCGACGACCTCGCCGCGATCCAGCGCGGCATGGCGCAGATCAAAGGTGAAATCGAGCGCGGCGAGTTCGAATGGCAGCTCGATCTCGAAGACGTGCACCTGAACATCGAAGCGCGCCTGACCGCGCTGATCGGCGACGCCGGCAAGCGCCTGCACACCGGCCGCTCACGCAACGACCAGGTTGCGACCGACATCCGCCTGTGGCTGCGCGGCGAGATCGACCGCATCGGCGAGCTGCTCACCGAACTGCGCGTGGCGCTGCTCGAGATCGCGGAGAAGAACGCCGCGACCATCATGCCGGGCTTCACGCACCTGCAGGTCGCGCAGCCCGTCACGTTCGGCCACCATCTGCTCGCGTACGTCGAAATGTTCTCGCGCGACGCCGAGCGCATGATCGACTGCCGCAAGCGCGTGAACCGTCTGCCGCTCGGCGCGGCCGCGCTCGCCGGCACCAGCTATCCGATCGACCGTCACGCCGTGGCGAAGACGCTCGGCTTCGACGGCATCTGCGCGAACTCGCTCGACGCAGTCTCCGACCGCGACTTCGCGATCGAATTCACGGCCGCCTCCGCGCTCGTCATGACGCACGTGTCGCGCTTCTCCGAAGAGCTGGTGCTGTGGATGAGCCCGCGCGTCGGCTTCATCGATCTGGCCGACCGTTTCTGCACCGGCTCGTCGATCATGCCGCAGAAGAAGAACCCGGACGTGCCCGAACTCGCGCGCGGCAAGACCGGCCGCGTGAACGGCCATCTGATGGCGCTGCTCACGCTGATGAAGGGCCAGCCGCTCGCGTACAACAAGGACAACCAGGAAGACAAGGAGCCGCTGTTCGACACCGTCGATACGGTCGCCGACACGCTGCGCATCTTCGCCGAAATGGTCGCCGGCATCACGGTCAAGCCGCAGGCGATGCGCGACGCCGCGCTGCAAGGCTTCTCGACCGCGACGGACCTCGCCGACTATCTCGTCAAGCGCGGCCTGCCGTTCCGCGACGCGCACGAAGCAGTCGCGCTCGCGGTGCGCGTGTGCGCCGATCGCGGCTGCGATCTCGCGGACCTGACGCTCGACGAAATGCGCGGCGAACTGCCGAACGTCGCGCATCTGATCGGCGACGACGTGTTCTCGTATCTGACGCTCGAGGGCTCGGTGGCGAGCCGCAATCATCCGGGCGGCACCGCGCCCGAGCAGGTGCTGGCCGCGGTGAAAGCGGCGCGTGCGACGTTGAAGTAATCGATGCCTGGGCAGCGCCGTGAGCCTAAGCTTGCGGCGTGGCTGGTTGAACCGGATCGAAAAGGCGGACCCGTTTGGCGGGTTCGCCTTTTTTATTGCCGCGTGTGAATGGCGAATCGAAGGCAAAAGAAAGCCCGCCAGAAGCGGGCTGAAAAGACTTCCACCGATACCTCAGCAAGAGGCCATCAAAGTGTAGGCGGGTTTCGCTCGCCGACCAATGCGCGCACATTTCCGGCCATTACAGCGGAAAGCAAAGCGCCTCAGCGGGGCACGCACGATGACATCCGGCGGGCGAACGCCAATTGAATCCCGGCAGTTTTTGACTACCATTCAATCAGGTTCTCCTCGCGCTTCGTCGACGATGCTCTCTCGCACTTCTCCCCCTCCTGTTTCTCACCGTGTGGCTCTGCGCTCCTTCACGGCCGCTCGCATGCATCGGCTATCGCTCGCCGCACTCGGTGTTGTCGCCGTGGCCGGTTGCACGATCACACCGCTGACGCCGCACGAAACCGTCAGCACACCGGTGGCCGCGATCAACAGCGCGACGCTCGATCAATATCGCGACGCGGTCGCACGACGGATCGTCGAGCGCAATCCGTCGTATGTGCTCCAGGGCAGGCCTCAGCCGATGCTGCGCTCGCTGGTGGTGGTGTCGTTCACGGTCGATCGTTATGGACACATCGTCGAGTCGTCGGTGTATCGCACGAACGGCGACGACGAAGCCGAAAGCACCGCGCTCGCGACGCTGCGCCGCTCGGCGCCGCTGCCGCTACCGCCCGGCAAGCTGCTGAACGGCCGCGGCCAGCTCGAGCTGTTCGAAGACTGGCTGTTCAACGACAACGGCAAATTCCAGCTGCGCGAGCTCGCCTCGCCGCAAGCGGAAACGTACGACTGAGCGCGGTTGGCGCGTGCGCTGACACGCACCGCCCAGCGCATCCGCGCATGGGTCGGCCACGCGCGAGCTACTCGAGTCATCGCGCATAACTCATAAAGCCGCCCTCGTTGCCGCGCAAACTTACGCCGCCATTGCTGCGCGACGAGCGCGCTCGCTATAATTTTCCGATTCCCCGCGCCGGAGCCTTCCGGCATGGCTCACGCCGTCCGCACACCCGCCGGCGCGGCGCATGAGCCGACTGCAGTGCCGCGCCGCCACCCCGCGTGCGGCGCCCAAACCTATACCTCAACGAGGATGCCGCCCTTGCGCGCCGCCTGTCTGCGACGCACGGCTCAGCGCGCCGCGGCCTCATACAATTGGAGACCCTGCATGTCCACTTCGCCGATTTCCGCCGCTCAGCCCGCAAGCGGGCAAAACAGTAGGGCGCGGATCATCTTCGCGAGCTTCATCGGCACCGCGATCGAGTTCTACGATTTCTATGTCTACGCGACCGCCGCGGCGCTCGTGATCGGACCGGTATTCTTCCCGCATGGCTCGGCCACCGCGCAGGCGCTGTCGGCGTTCGTCACGTTTGGCATCGCGTTCGTCGCGCGACCGATCGGCTCGTTCCTGTTCGGCCACTTCGGCGACCGCATCGGCCGCAAATCGACTCTGGTTGCGTCGCTGCTCGTGATGGGCCTGTCGACCACGCTGATCGGCTTCGTGCCGGGCTACGACGCGATCGGCAGCCTCGCGCCGATCCTGCTGTGCGTGCTGCGTTTCGGCCAGGGTATCGGCCTCGGCGGCGAATGGGGCGGCGCCGCGCTGCTCGCCACCGAAAACGCGCCGGCCGGCAAACGCGGCTGGTTCGGCATGTTCCCGCAGCTCGGGCCCTCGATCGGCTTTCTCGCGGCCAACGGTCTGTTCTTCGCGCTCGCAATGTCGCTCTCCGACGAGCAGTTCCGCAGCTGGGGCTGGCGCGTGCCGTTCATCGTCAGCTCGGTGCTCGTCGCGCTCGGGCTGTACGTGCGGCTGAAGATTGCGGAAACGCCCGCGTTCCAGGTAGCGATCGAGCGCAAGGAGCGCGTGCGCGTGCCGATCGCGACGCTGTTCTCGCAGCACTGGCGGCCGACCGTGCTCGGCGCGCTCGCGATGGTGGTCTGCTACACGCTGTTCTACAACGCGACGACGTTCTCGCTGTCTTATGGCGTCGGGTCGCTGCATATTCCGCGGCAGACGTTCCTCGGCCTGCTATGCATCGCGGTCGTGTTCATGGCAATCGCGACGCCGCTGTCGGCCCGTGCGAGCGATCGCTTCGGGCGTAAGCCGGTGCTGATCGTCGGCATCATCGCGGCGATCCTGTCGGGCTTCACGATGGCGCCGCTGCTCGGCAGCGGCGAGCCGTTGCTCGTGCTGCTGTTTCTCGTGATCCAGCTGTTCCTGATGGGCGTGACCTTCGCGCCGATGGGCGCGCTGCTGCCAGAACTGTTTCCGACCAACGTGCGCTATACGGGCGCCGGCGTCGCCTACAACCTCGGCGGGATTCTCGGCGCGTCGGTCGCACCGTATATCGCGCAGGTGCTCGCCGCGCACGGCGGCTTGGCGTGGGTCGGCGCGTACGTGTCGGTCGCCGCGGCCGTGAGCCTTGTCGGCGTGCTGTGCATGCGCGAGACGCGTGATGAGAGTTTGATGAAATGATGCAACGCGCATCGACGGAACAACGCTTTCGTCGATGCGCGTTTGCCGAGGTTCGATCGATGCTGCACCCGCGCAGTTTTTACGCGTCTGCGGCAGCATGCAGAGAGCATTATTTCCTCGCTGTTTCCGCGGCCCGGCCCGGGTAAAACCCCCGCCTTGCGCGTCCTTTTGACTTGCCTATACTCCCTGACATAACCCTATAGAAAACGGGGGATCCGCATGAACGTCCATCTTCACAATGCCGATATCGTGACGATCATCGCGCTGGCCTTGCTCGGCTCGCTGCTGCTCGCGCTGCGCTTCCGTCCGACGACATGGAAATCCATCGTCGTCGAGGCGCTGGCCGCGAACGCCGCGGCCATTGCCGCGGTGGTCGCGTTCGAAATGCTGGTCGCCTGAGGCTGGTGCTCCGGGCCTGAGCACGGCGCGCGGCTTAGCGGTAGTAGTAGCCGTGATGGTAGTAGCCACCGCCGCCGTAGTAATAGCCCGGCGCCGGCGCGATAACGCAGCCGCCGAGTGCCGATGCGAGCAGCGTGCCGGCCACGAGAGTCAGGATCAAGCGTTTCATGTTGTTCTCCATCGAGTCAGATTGATTCGAGCGCAATCCCCGAATGACCCGATTGGACACGATGCGCGCCGCAGCGAACGTTGCCATTTGTAAGGGAACATCACCGAGCTGTTACAGGACCGGCGCGCTGGATCGGCGCGTTCGATCGACCGCCCCGCTGCCGCCAGATCGCGCCACCATGGCGGAAAACACCGCCTATACTCCGTTGAGCGCACTGTCGCGATAGAAACCTTGCTGGCCGCGCCGGTGTCGCCGCAATCGAGCGGTTCGACGCGCGCCGTGCGAGCTTCGACGCACCGCGGCGTATCAGTTTGCCGCCCAGGCGTCCGCGCATCGGACGCTTCGGCGTCCAACGAAAAGCGACAGTTTTAACAGACGTGTAATCGATTCCTCTCCGCCCGCTGTTCCCCGACACGGGCGTTCTTTGAGGCGCGACGATGCAGTCCCCGCCAGCAAGGGTGGACTACGCATCGCGCCTCTTTTCTTTTGCGCGAACGAACTCAGGCGGCGGCTGAACCTTGCTGCATCGCGAGCACCGGCTCTGCCGCGTACACGTAGTCGATCGCTTCGAGCGCCGCGCTGATGGGCGGCACCGAGTCGCCGTCGCCGATCGAGGTCGAGCGATACGGCGCCTCGACGCCGCAATGCGATGGCGACGTCGCGACGAAGATCATCACGGTGCGCTTCTGCAGCGCATGCGCGAGGTGCACGAAACCCGTATCGGTACCGACCACGAGCGCGCACGCGCCGATCATCTGCGCAACTTCGGTCACACTCAATGGCGGCAGCACGGT
This sequence comes from Paraburkholderia sp. UCT2, assembly GCF_014397665.1. Taxonomy (NCBI): domain Bacteria; kingdom Pseudomonadati; phylum Pseudomonadota; class Betaproteobacteria; order Burkholderiales; family Burkholderiaceae; genus Paraburkholderia; species Paraburkholderia sp. UCT2. Next base: position 210,310 of record NZ_VZQO01000005.1, on the reverse strand, counting down.
CGCGCCTGGCACCTGCGCGGCGATCTGCCCGGCTTCGGCAAGCTCACCGTCCGAACCCCACGGCAGCACCACACGGAAACCGCGCTCGCTCAACTCGCGTCCAAGCGCCGCCCAGTGCGTGAGCGGCCATTTCTTGTCGGCTTTCGAGGTGGCGTGAAAGAGCGCCGCGACAGGCGCGTCCTGCGTCGCGAACGGCTGCGGGACGGTTTCGGGTAGCTGCAGGTCGTAGATGGGCGGTCCTTCCACTTCGTAGCCGAGCGCCTCGCTGGCGCTGATGCGCATGCCGTGCCACGCGCTGCCTTGCGGACGTGGGCCGAAACGCCCGGTGTAGGCGAACGCCGCGCCACGCTCGCCCAGATCCAGGGATTGATAGCCGATGCGCCGCGACGAGCGCGCGAGGAAGGCGATGATCGCGCTCTTGTAGACGCCGTGAATGTCGATGATGTAGTCGTAGCGATACGCGCGCAGCTCGGCGATGGATGCCCAGATCGCCTTCAGATCACTCCAGCGACGCGCCTTCTTGAAGCGGCGCAGCGGCGCGCACAGCACGCGATCGACGCCCTGGCTCCAATGCACGACTTGTGCGAATGCTTCGTCCGCCGCCCAATCCACCTGAACGCCAGGAAATGCGCGTTTGATGTCGGCGACGACTGGCAACGCCTGCACGATATCGCCCAGTGACGTGACCTTGACGATAAGTATTCGCTTCATTGAGGGTCTGTTCGTTGTTCGAAGTTGAACCATTCTAGCTGACGTCTTTACCGATCCCCGCGCAAACGGCCGTTGCGCGCGGTGCGATTCTCAATACGGCACATTACAGCAAAAAATATCCGCCTGATTATTCACTTCACTTCATTATTTCAAACATCTTTCACGTATTCTTGTCGGTCCCGCACGCTTTATACTTTGCCCTTTGCACGAATCTAATTCATGTCCCGGCCCTTCCCTTCCCGTTCGCCAGCTGTCATGCGTCGCGCAAAACGCCTGTGGCGGCAATACGGCATCTTCTGGCTCGGTGCCATCGCCGTCGGCCTGGTCGCGGTGCTGTACGCGCGCCTGATCGACTGGGGGTATGACGCGTTTCTCGATGTCCGGCAGCGGTATGTGTGGGCGCCGCTCGTGATCACGCCCGCGGTCGCCGCACTCGCGGTCTGGCTCACGCGCAAGTTCTTTCGCGGCTCCGAGGGCAGCGGCATCCCGCAGGTGATCGCAACGCTGCACACGAAACAGCGCGGATACGGCACGCGGCTGCTGTCGCTGCGAATTCTGCTCGGCAAAATCGGCGTGTCGTTTCTCGCGATTCTCGGCGGCTTTACGATCGGCCGTGAAGGACCGACCGTGCAGGTCGGCGCCGCGCTGATGTTCAATCTGCGCCGGTTCTATCCGCGCTCGAATGCGCAGATCGAACGGCAACTCGCGTTGGCGGGCGCGGCAGCGGGTTTGTCGGCGGCGTTCAATACACCGCTCGCGGGCGTCGTATTCGCAATCGAGGAATTGACGCGCAGCTTCGAGGCGCGCACGAGTGGCGTGCTGATCACGGCGATCATCATCGCGGGTGTCGTCGCACTGGGCCTGAACGGCAACTACACGTATTTCGGCACGATCCAGATCGGCGCGCATTTCCCTGATCTGCTCGCCGTCGCGGTGGTGCTCACCGCGATCGTCACGGGAATCGCAGGCGGTATCTTCTGCTGGCTGCTGCTCAATACCGCGCGCTGGATTCCGGAGCCGCTGCGTCAGTTGCACGGCGAGCGGCCGGTTGCGTTCGCCGCGCTGTGCGGCTTCGCGATCGCGGTGGTCGGCGTGATCTCGGGCGGCACGACGTTCGGCAGCGGCTATACGGAAGCGCGCGGCCTGCTCGAGGGACACGAGCAGTTGTCGGTGTTCTATCCGTTCCTGAAGATGATCGCGATGGTCGGCTCATACCTGCCGGGCATTCCGGGCGGCATCTTCGCGCCGTCGCTGTCGATCGGCGCGGGCTTCGGCAATCTGCTGCACATGGTGTTCGATTCGATGCAATTGCCGATGCTGATCGCGCTCGCGATGGTCGGCTATCTGGCCGCGGTCACGCAGTCGCCGATCACTTCGTTCGTGATCGTGATGGAGATGATCGACGGCCACGCGCTCGTGATTTCGCTGATGGCCACCGCGTTGATCGCGAGCCGAGTGTCCCGCCTGTTCGCGCCGCCGCTCTACGAGTCGCTCGCCGAGCGCTACGTGGCGCCGCTGCCGCAGCCCACGCCTGCGCCAGTGCCGGAAGTGCCCGCGGTCGAGGTGCCGGAAGCGGAAAGCGAAGACGGCGAGCCGAGCGCCGACGATGCCGCAGACGACATCACGACGGATACCGCCGACTCGCCGCGTCAGTAGATGCGCGAGGGCGACGCGAGGCTGACGTTGCGCGGGTAACGGCACCGCTGGAGTGCAACGGTTCATTTCGACCGGGAAATGGCGAGCGCCGTGGAGATGCGAAGAGACGGCTTCAGACAGAAGCCAGACGACGAGCCGAACGCCGCACCGCATCACGTCGCTGCGACGCGACGCCCTGCGACGTCCTGCACATGATGCGAGATGGACCGCGGTCCATCCGAAGCTCAGGCCTGGGGTATTTCGATCTTGACTTCCAGCACTTCGAGATCGTCCTGACGCTCGAGACTCACGCGTATGTCGTCGTCGGAAATCTTCACGTACTTCGAGATCACGGCCACCAGTTCGCGTTGCAACGCAGGCAGATAATCGGCGGGCGCATGGCCGCCGGCGCGCTCGTGCGCGATGATCAACTGCAGGCGTTCCTTCGCTACCGACGCGGACTTCTTTTTCTCGCCCAGCAAAAACGAAAGAATCGACATGACGTGCGCTCCCCTTACTTGGTGCCGAAGAGGCGCTGCAGCAGCCCGGGCTTCTGGTAATCGACAAAGCGAAGCGATTTCTGCTCGCCGAGGAAACGCGACACGACGTCCTTATAGGCTTCGGCCACATCGGTGCCGTCCATATGCACGGCCGGCAGACCCTGGTTCGACGCGTGCAGCACCGCTTCCGATTCCGGAATCACGCCGATCAGATCGATGCGCAGAATTTCCTGGATGTCGGTCAGCGACAGCATTTCGCCTTCGCTGACGCGCTTCGGGTTGTAGCGGGTGATCAGCAGGTGCTCCTTGATCGGTTCCTTGCCTTCGATCGCGCGCTTGGTCTTCGACGACAGGATGCCGAGAATGCGATCGGAGTCGCGCACCGACGACACTTCCGGGTTCGTCACGATCAGCGCTTCGTCGGCGAAGTGCATCGCAAGCAGCGCGCCCGACTCGATACCGGCCGGCGAATCGCAGACGATGTATTCGAAGTCCATCGCGATCAGATCGTTGATGACCTTCTCGACACCTTCCATGGTCAGCGCGTCTTTATCGCGCGTTTGCGAGGCCGGAAGGATGAACAGGTTCTCGCATTTCTTGTCTTTGATCAGCGCCTGGTTCAGATTCGCTTCGCCCTGGATCACGTTGATCAGGTCGTACACGACGCGGCGCTCGCAGCCCATGATGAGGTCGAGGTTGCGCAGGCCGACGTCGAAGTCGATCACGGCGGTCTTGCTGCCGCGCAACGCGAGGGCCGACGCAAAGCTCGCGCTCGTGGTCGTCTTGCCCACGCCACCCTTGCCCGAAGTCACCACAATGATTTTTGCCATTACCCTTACCTTGTGTTCGTCAAATGCGTCAATTGGTGCGCGGCCCGCCTCGCCGTGAAACGCCGCGTGCCGCAATCGCTCGGGGCAGCGCGCGTTTCGCGGCGCTTTACGTGAGCCGCAGCGGTTCGATCATCAGCTTTTCTTCTTCGAGCCAGATCTGCACCGGCTTGCCGAGCACGTCGGCCGGCAGCGGGTTCTCGGTCGTTCGATAGATGCCCGCGATCGAGATCAGTTCCGGTTCGAGACACGTGCAGAAGATGCGCGCGTCGTGATTGCCCTGCACGCCGGCCAACGCCCGGCCGCGCAGCGGCGCGTAAATGTGGATGTTGCCTTCCGCGATCACCTCGGCGCCGTAGCTGACCAGACCGAGCACGACCAGATCGCCTTTTGCGTAAATACGCTGACCCGAGCGCAACGGCTTGTCGACCACCATCGTTTGCGGCGACGTGGCAAGACGCACCGGCTCGGCGGCGGGCGTGGGTTCGACGGCGGCGGCAGCGGCCGTGCCCGTGGCCGCGCTGGCGGTTGCGGATGCAGAGCTGGCGGACGCGCTCGTGCCCGCGCTTGCCTCGGTGCCTGCTGTCGCGTTTGCCGCGCTCGCCATGCTGTCCTCATCGGCCTGCTTCGCCGGCGCGCCGCGCCGATCGCGCGCTTCGAGCAACGGCAATCCCGACTCCGTCGCCCACTGTTGCTCCGCATTCGCGACCACGCCGACCGGACGCATGCGCACGCTGTCGAGCAGTTGCGCGATGTCGGCGAGCGGCACGCGTTCGTTGCCGGCGAGACGCCGCACGTCGATCGCGACGACGTCGTTAGCGAAGAATTCGGGGGTCGCCTCGAAGCGTCGCGTCAGCTCGGCACGCATCGCATCGAGGTCGGTCGTTTTGACCACGAACATCAGCGTGTCGACAGAGCCGCTGCGCAGTTCGAAAAAGGGCGATTTCTTGGGCGACATAGCGTTCGGCGAAAAATTTTGCGTATTTTACAGGCGTACAAGCGCGCGGCCACTATTTTTCCCGGGAGAATCGGTGCTCGCGCGCACAAGCGCAACGCGTGTCGTCGATGCGATCGACGCGCGACGGTGCGAAAGAAACGCTGGCGGGAAAAAGACCGTGATGAAGGGACGGCGAAGACGAGCGGCGCGCGCGACGCGCCGCTTGGGCGATCACTGCTGTAACACCTGCGAAGTAGTCGGCACGTGCCGCACCAGCAGACTTTCGACCTGCTCGGGTGCGCGCTCGACGCGCCGGTGCTCGCCGGTCGGGCCAAAGCCGAGCGCTTCGTAAAAGCGCATCGCGTTGCGGTTCGCGTCGGCCACCCACGCGTAGATTTCCGTGGCGCCCGCATTCGCGAGCCAGCTGCTCGCGGTATCGACGAGCAGCTCGCCGCCGCGCAGATGGCGCACGGCCGGCGCCACCCACAACTCGCAGACGAACGCGCGCCGCGCCGCGGTGTCGTCGAAATGCGCCTCGATCAGCCCGGCCGGATGACCCTCGGTATAGAGCAGGAATGCACCGACGGACTGCGAAACCGCGTGATTCGCCGCGGTCGCGTCGAAACTGGCGGCATCGGCCGACAACGCGTCCTCGAGCGTCGCGCCGAAGGCGTACGGCGCCTCCCGCAGCGAGGCAGTGCGGAGTTCGCGAAAAACGGCGCCCTGATCAGCAGTGATGCGGCGAACGGTCAATGACGGACTCATGCAGACGAAACCCCTGGAAACCCTAACGCGTAGCTTTAACCGAACCGGCCGGCGAGTCAAATTTATTATTGACCAGAATATGCGGTCCCGCTCACGGCGCGTCGTAGTCGCCCGTGCCGTCCGGCCACGGCGTCAGCAGTTCATAGCCGTCGTCGGTCACGGCGACCATGTGCTCCCATTGCGCCGATAGCGAGCGGTCCTTCGTGATCACGGTCCAGCCGTCGCGCTGTACCGACGTGCCGGCGCGGCCCGCGTTGATCATCGGCTCGATCGTGAAGACCATGCCCGGCTTCAGGCGCACCCCCTGCCCCGGCTGCCCATAGTGCAGCACCTGCGGGTCCTCGTGATAGACCTTGCCGATGCCGTGCCCGCAGTAGTCGCGCACGATCGAGAAGCCCTCGCGCTGCGCGACCTTCTGGATCGCGTGGCCGACGTCGCCGAGCGTCGCGCCCGGCTTCACCTCGCGGATGCCGGCCACCATCGCCTCGTAGGTCGTGTCGATCAGCGCACGCGCGACCGTGCTCGACTGGCCGACGCAGTACATGCGGCTCGTGTCGCCGAAATAGCCGTCCTTGATGATCGCGACGTCGATGTTGAGGATGTCGCCGTCCTTCAGGATCTCGTTGCGATTCGGAATGCCGTGACACACGACATGGTTGACCGACGTGCAGACGGTCTTCGGAAAGCCCAGATAGCCGACATTGGCCGGAATCGCTTTCTGCGTGTGGACGATGTAGTCGTTGCACAGCGCGTCGAGGTCGTCGGTGGAGACGCCTGCCTTGACGTGCTCGCCGATCATTGCCAGCACATCGGCCGCGAGGCGGCCCGCAATGCGCAGCTTCGCGATATCGTCGGGAGTCTTGTAGGTAATGGCCATGAATTCAGTCGATGTGAGTCGCGGGTCAAGCGCGAGATGACCCGCCGCGCCCGAAAGCCCGGCGGCCCGCAACCGCCGCTCGATTGGGCGATTTCGGGCAATTGTACAGAGGATCGCGGATAAACCCCGCGCAAATCGGCTGAAGCGGTGCGCGGCAGGAGGCGGTGGCGCTAGCGGAGCTATGCCGTGGCGCGCGCCCGAATCATAATGACGGGCTTTTGCTCGGCCAGCTTGCGGGCCTGCTCGTTCAGATGGACTGGCGGCAAAGGGACTCGAACGATCATCGAGCCGGACATCGTGATCGTTCAGTTTCCCGAACTAAAATTCGGGCGTCCCGTCATGTCGCCCGCTGCGTTCCGCCCTTCGCCATATCGTACGGATCACGCTGATCGCGGGCGTACTGCTTCGGCGCCATTGCCGACCAGCGCCGGAACGCGCGAATGAATGCCTTCTCCGACGCAGCGGTGCACTATGCGTCGGTCGTCGCGCTCGGCAAGTCGGGCACCGCGATGTCGCGGGCGCGCTTCGGGCTCGATTGGGCGATGGCCGATCCGCACTCGCCGCAACTCGCGATGCAGCTCGATCGCGCGCGTGACCAGCATCGTCAGTGACATTGCGCAGGCGTCGCGTGAGCAGAGCGTGGGATTCAGCAGGTGGGCATCGCGATCACGCAGATGGACGAGGTCACGCAGCAGAATGCGGCGCTCGTCGAGGAAAGCGCGGCGGCCGCCGCGTCGCTCGCGGAACAGGCGCGGGCGTTGAGGGAGATGATGGAAGGGTTTCGGGTGGGATGAGACGCCCGTCCCCTGGCCTCGATACGCTGAAGGCAAGGGTTGGGCGCCGCTGTCAGGCCCGGCGACGTGCTGCCCTTGACACCGGGCAGCATCGACCACAGACGGGCGGGCCTACTTACGTCGATATCCGCGGCTCAGTTGTCGGGATGGGCCGCCGTGAAGCTTTGGAACGCACTGTACGACGGATTCAACGGCGAGCCGTTCATCATGATGCCGAAGGTCTCGTTGCCGCTATCGAGCACGTAATACATGACGGCCTGGATATTGTGCGTCTTGCGGTTCTGATAGAACTCGCCGAGCTTCGTCGTGATGTAGTTCCCACGATAGGTCTCGTTTTGCTCCGGTCCGGTGTTCCACTCGGTGATGATGAACGGCACGCCATACCGGGCCTTGCAATAGATCGGCAGATCGAAGCCAGGTTGGGCGCCGTCCGCACCGAGGGAGAACACATCGCCATACACCTCGTAGTTGTGCCACGTGGTGATGTCCCAGCGCACGGTCGGATGACCGCCGCTGCCATCCGGCTGATTACCGTCCCACAGCGCGTCCGCCGCGCCGACATCGTTCACGCAGAAATTGATGCCGCACTTCGCGTTCGACTGAACCGCTTTCACGCCGTCGATCATCCCGCGCATCACGCCGCGCATCACCGGCCAGTTCGCGTTGTTGAAGTCCGCTGCCTTCGTGCCCGCAGCGTTGAAGTCGAGCACGGTGGCGTTCGTGCGCGTCAACTCGTTGCCGCATTCGTAAATGGTCACGCCATAAGGTTTCAGTGCGTTCGCGACCGACTGCGCTACCGCGTAACCCTGGCTGTAAGCGGCATTCTCGCCAGCCAGCAGGTTGCCGTTGGAGTCGTAGACGCCCTGGTCGATCAGCGCGACCAACGTCATGCCCGCCGCCTGGAAAGCCTGTGCGAGCCCGATCGCCGCGTTCAACTGGGTCGCATTGTTGGTGACGCCGACGCGATAGCTCGTGCAGCCCATGGCCTTCAGGATCGAGACGATCTGCTGGGGCGTGTACGTGTAGTCGAAGTGGCCGTTCATGCCATAGAACATGCCGGCCTGCGGTGTGATCGCGATGCGCGGATCGTTGCAATGCAGCCATAGGTTGGGGACGTCCGCAGTGACGTAGAACTCGCCCCCCGTGCCGCAATGCCAGATCTTGCCGCCGTAGAACAACACGAGCGACACGTTGTACGTGATGCCGAACGTCGCGCCGTTGCGATAGATGACGCCGTTGGAGAGCGTCCACGTCGCGCCGAACTGATCGATGATGTACGGCGCGGAAGGCAGTGAGGTGCCATCGGGCGACATGTTCGGGACACTCGCCTTCGCGACCGGCGACGTATTGTCCGCGGTGCTGGAGGTAGCGGACGCACCCGAAGCTGCCGCGGCACCGGAAGCACCGGTCGCAGCGGCTGCCTTGCCACTCGCGTTCGATGACCCACTGCCCCCACCACACGCGGTCAAAAGATAACTTGCGCTCAGGGCCGTCAGGCCCCCAATGAATTGACGTCGTTTTATCATCGCGGAGTAATTCCAAATGTCGGGAAAATTCCCGATAAAAAGACCAAAAGGTGGATTCGCTGTGATTCGACGGACAATGAATAAGGATTCGATGCAAATGAATTTGCAGGCCTTAAAGACTATTGTCCCGAAGTGCTTTGAACGCACGTCTGTGTTGTCCGATTGAACCGAGGCGCGCGAAGGTGCTCCTCGCGGTGGTTCAGATTGACAGGGCTGGGTGCGCGTTGGTTCGCAAACGTTTGCGGTGCAAACGTTTTACTGATCAATTGCCGAAGCTTTCATTTTCAGGAAAATTCTTCCTGTAAAAGCTTCTGACGGCGTAAATCGTACCCTGAACGAATGACCGAGCCCAACCAAAAATCGTATTTATTTGTAAAAAAGGGCAGATCTTGCGGAGATCTGTGGGGTCGGCGAAGATTCGCACTTTCAGAAGTCGATCGGGGGGCGGGTCGCCCGCAAATTTTCTAACTTCGACCCTTATAGTGTGCAACAGCCACGTCCCGAATATGTCCCGTATATGAATTAGGGGACAGTGCAGCACGAATGACTTAAGATATTTGTATGGAAATGAGATGAAAAAGACCACGAGCAACGAATGGCTTATGTAAAAAATTGAAACAAAGGATTTCGCCAAAATAGAAATGATGCTTGAATAATTTCGAATTGCCTTGGCAAAGCCATTCGAGAACTCAAAGCAAAAACCCCTTGATCTCGGTGAAATCAAGGGGTTTCAGAATTTGGCGGAAAGGGTGGGATTCGAACCCACGGTACGGGGAAACCGTACGCCTGATTTCGAGTCAGGTACATTCGACCACTCTGCCACCTTTCCGGGTATTCCGACTCGCTACTGCAGCGTCGGATCCAAGCGGGCCGTTGCTTGGGAGAAAAAGATTATAGAACAGCTCGAATCAGTTTTCCAAGCCCCCTCGTCCAAAAAATTTCTAAAAAATTTTCGCGGGACCTCGATGCCGTTCGCGGCATCCATCGTCAGACACGCGACGACACCGCGCCTGCGCGCGCATCGGCGACGCTCATCAGGCCGCCGGCACTTGCAGCCGCTCGACGCCGCCGAGGTAAGGCCGTAGTGCCGTAGGCACCGTCACCGAGCCATCGGCGTTCTGGAAGTTCTCGAGCACCGCGACGAGCGTGCGGCCCACCGCGAGACCCGAGCCGTTGAGCGTATGCACGAGCTCCGGCTTGCCCTGCGCGTTGCGGAAGCGTGCCTGCATGCGTCGCGCCTGGAACGACTCGGTATTCGAGCAACTCGAAATCTCACGATAGGTGTTCTGCGCGGGCAGCCACACTTCCAGGTCGTAGGTCTTCGCTGCGGAAAAGCCCATGTCGCCGGTACACAGCGTGATCACGCGATACGGCAGTTCGAGCCTTTGCAGAATCGCCTCCGCATGGCCGACCATCTGCTCGAGCGCGTCGTACGATGCGCCTGGCGCTACGACCTGCACCATCTCGACCTTGTCGAACTGATGCTGGCGGATCATGCCGCGCGTGTCGCGGCCATACGAGCCCGCTTCCGAGCGGAAGCACGGCGAGTGCGCGGTCAGCCTGATCGGCAGTGCGTCCGCTTCGACGATGCTCTCACGCACCGTGTTCGTCAGCGAAATTTCCGAGGTCGAGATCAGGTACTGCGTGACCGTGTGTTCACCGCCGCCCTTTTCGACGCGGAACATATCGTCCGCGAACTTCGGCAGCTGGCCCGTGCCGTACAGGATGTCGGGATTGACGATGTACGGCGTGTAGATCTCGGTATAGCCGTGCTGCTGCGTGTGCGTGTCGATCATGAACTGCGCGAGCGCGCGATGCAGCCGCGCAATCTGGCCGCGCAGCATCGTGAAGCGCGCGCCCGACAGCTTCGCGCCGGTCTCGAAGTCGAGGCCGAGCGGCGTGCCGACGTCAACGTGATCCTTGACCTCGAAGTCGAACTGCCGCGGCGTGCCCCAGCGGCGCACTTCGACGTTGCCGGCTTCGTCGTTGCCGACCGGCACGCTTTCGTGCGCGAGATTCGGCACGTCGAGCAGCAGATCGGACAGACGCTTCTGGATGTCTTCGAGCTTGACCGCCGACGCCTTCATCTCGTCGCCGATGCCGCCGACTTCGGCCATCACCGCCGACGTGTCTTCGCCGCGTCCTTTCATCGCGCCGATCTGCTTCGACAGGCTGTTGCGGCGCGCCTGCAGTTCTTCGGTACGGGTCTGGGTATCGCGGCGTTCCGCTTCGAGCGCGGTGAAGGCCGCGACGTCGAGGGTATAGCCGCGGTCGGCGAGGCGCTTTGCGACGCCGTCGAGGTCTTTGCGCAGCAACTGGATGTCGAGCATGGGATGGGACGGATGTTCGTTGTATGAAAACGCGATTTTAACGCACCGGCAAAGGTGAAACGCCTCAAGCCTTCTTCGGCTTGTGCTCGGCGCGCCACCGCGCATCGAGCTCGCCAAGGCGCGTGAGCTTCTCGCCGATCTTGCCTTCGAGACCACGCGGTGTCGGCTCGTACCAATGCGGCTCGCGCATGCCGTCGGGCAGATAGGTTTCGCCGGCCGCGTACGCATCGGGTTCGTCGTGCGCGTAGCGGTAGTCGTGGCCGTAGCCGAGTTCCTTCATCAGCTTCGTCGGCGCGTTGCGCAGATGCACCGGCACCGCGCGCGACTGGTCCTTGCCGACGAAGCGCCGCGCCTCGTTGTACGCGTTGTACCCGGCATTCGATTTCGGCGCGACCGCCAGATAGATGATCGCCTGCGCAAGCGCGAGCTCACCTTCGGGGGAACCGAGACGCTCGTAGGTTTCGGCGGCGTCGAGCGTGATGCGCGCGGCGCGCGGGTCCGCGAGGCCGATGTCTTCCCACGCCATGCGCACGATGCGACGCGCAAGATAGCGCGGGTCCGCGCCGCCGTCGAGCATGCGGCAGAACCAGTACAGCGCGCCGTCCGGGTTGCTGCCGCGCACGGATTTATGCAGCGCGCTGATCTGGTCGTAGAAGGCGTCGCCGCCCTTGTCGAAGCGGCGCAGATTCTCCGCGAGCGCGCTGCCCAATAACGCGCCGTCGATTTCGGTGGTCTTCTGCTGTGCGGCCGCGCGCGCGACGATCTCGAGGTTGTTCAGCAACTTGCGGCCGTCGCCGTCGGCGGATCCGATCAGCGCGGCGCGCGCTTCGTCGGTGAACGTAAGGCCGCCGAGTTCCTTCCGCGCGCGCTCGAGCAGCTCGCCCTGTTCGTCGTCGGTCAGGCTCTTCAGCACGTAGACGGCGGCGCGCGACAGCAACGCGCTATTGACCTCGAACGACGGATTCTCGGTCGTCGCGCCGACGAACACGAACAGGCCCGACTCGACGTGCGGCAAGAACGCGTCTTGCTGGCTCTTGTTGAAGCGATGCACTTCGTCAACGAACACCAGCGTCTGATGGCCGTTCGCGCGATGGATCTGCGCGGTTTCGACCGCCTCGCGGATATCCTTCACGCCCGACAGCACCGCCGACAACGCGATGAACTGCGCGTGAAACGCATCGGCCATCAGCCGCGCGAGCGTGGTCTTGCCGACGCCCGGCGGGCCCCACAGGATCATCGAATGGGCCTCGCCCGATTCGAACGCGACCCTGAGCGGCTTGTTCGGACCGAGCAGATGCGACTGGCCGATCACTTCGTCGATATTGCGTGGCCGCAGGCGTTCGGCAAGCGGAACATTGGCACGGGTTTCTTCAAACATGACGTTTTTGGGGATAATCTCGGCTTTCCGGGGCACGCACCGCTTCGGAGCAGCGCCTCGCGGGACCAGCGCAAAGCCCGCGTCCGGCCGGAAACACAGGCACGAACGCGGGCAACGTCCTGCATTATGACAGTGACGGCGGCCAGGCGATGGCCGACCCGGGGCGCCTGCAACGCAAAGAATCACAGCACCACCAACAGGAACGAACATCAGATGGCTCAAGATTCCGTCGCCGGCGACGCCGGCTCCACCTACGCGCCGCTCACGCCGGTGCCCGACGCGCGCCGCGCGTTTCGCACCGGCGACGCGTTCGCGCTGTGGTTCTCGCTCGGCATCGGCCTGCTCGTCGCCCAGGCGGGCGCGCTGCTGGTGCCGGGGCTGTCGCTGCCGCATGCGCTCGTCGCGATCGTGCTCGGCAGCGTGATCGGCGTCGTGCTGCTCGCGCTCGTGGGCGTGATCGGCACCGACACCGGGCTCGCGGCGATGTCGTCGCTGCGTCCGACGCTCGGCGTGCGCGGCGCGTCGGTGCCGGCCGTGCTGAACATGGTGCAACTGGTCGGCTGGGGCTCGTTCGAGGTGATCGTGATGCGCGATTCTGCCGATGCGCTCGCGAAACAGGCGTTCGGCCTGTCGATGCCGCTCGTGTGGACCGTGATCTTCGGCGTGCTCGCGACGCTGCTCGCGATCAGCGGCCCGCTGTCGTTCGTACGGCGCTTTCTGCGCAAGTGGGGGATCTGGCTGCTGCTCGCGGGCGCCGCGTGGCTCACGTGGAACCTGCTCGCGCGCCACAATCTCGCGGACCTGATGCGTCGTCCCGGCACCGGCGAGATGTCGTTCGGCGGCGCGGTCGACCTCGTGGTCGCGATGCCGCTGTCATGGCTGCCGCTGATCGCCGACTACACGCGCTTCAGCCGCCGCGCCGGCGAGACGTTCCGCGGCACGCTATACGGCTATGGCATCGCGAACATCTGGTTCTATGCGCTCGGCGCGGTCTACGGGCTCGCGGCCGGCGGCGGCGATGCATTGCTGACCGGCGCGCTCGCGCAAGCGGGCGGCGGGTTTGCGCTGCTGCTGATTCTGATCGACGAAATCGACAATGCGTTCGCCGACATCCACTCGGCCGCGGTATCGACCGGCACGTTCTGGACACGCGCGAGCGTGCCGTTGCTGTCGGCCGCGTTCGGTGCGCTGTGCACGCTGATCGCGCTGCTCGTGCCGATGGCGAAGTACCAGAACTTCCTGCTGCTGATCGGCTCGGTATTCGCGCCGCTGTTCGGCGTCGTGCTGATGGATCACTTCATCGTGCGCAAACGGCGCGTCGACGCCGCGGTGCTCGCCGATGTGCGCGGCCGCTACGGCTTCTCGGGCGGCTGGCACCTGAGCGCGTTCGTCGCTTGGGCGATCGGCATCGCCTCGTACCAGGTGATCAATCAATGGCTACCGAATGTCGGCGCGACGCTGCCGTCGCTTGCGATCGGCGCGGTATGCTATTACGCGTTCGTATCGGCGCGCAAGACCGCGTACGCGTGAGCGCGTCATCCTCAGCGCGTTGCATTAGACGCAGCTGTCACAAAATAAAAAAGACCTGCAATCCAAATGCAGGTCTTTTTTTGTGACCGTCGAACGGCCAATCACAGGGCGCGCCGCAGGCTATTTTTTCGCCGCTTTGCGCCGACGCGATTCGGCCTTGCGACACAGATCCGTGAGCAGCCAACGGGCGACGGTCTCCGGCCGATTCGGCGCGTACGAGGCGAATTTGCTCTCGTTCGCGAAATGGACGACGACGGTGCCCGTCATGACGCGATAAGTTCCGGCATAGTTTACGCCGTCCAGTTCCACGCTAAGCGCGTGGGTGGTTTCATATTCCGCGAAAGTCAAAATAAATGCGATATCTCGAAACGAGACATTATCGCTACGATTTTTCGGAAGTCAAAAAAATATGCAATTGGTTGCATATTAAATTATCACCGGCGGTAATTCTTGCGTTTCCCGCTCGAAAACCCAAATAACGGGCTGCCGGATACGTTAGATAACCTGACTGCCTTACTGCCGTTCAAGCCGAACCGCCGGCGTATCGGCGAAACGCTCAAGCGCGCGATTGCCTTCCCGATGGGCTTCGGCCTCATCGATAAAGGTTTTTTCACTATATGCAACGACCTTGAAACCACTTCCGGCCGCGCGCGGAACCGTTATTCCCCAATGCCACCCGCCCTCCTGCTGGAACACATGGAGGGATGGGGACAAGCGTGAATCGTGTGAAGAAGACAATCTCATGACATGCCTCACCTTTCCAGACATCTGAAGCGACAACCAGATTCGATCAGTTTAGGCGTTATTTTGTTGCGTTGCAGCAAAAAATTGTTAGAGATTGCGTACCCAATCCCGGAAAATGATCGGACACGCCAACTCCAGCCCATGAGCAATGCGGCTCTTTCCAGTCTCGCACTAAATCATTACGTCTGCCTGTACGACGATTTAATGTTCGTCGCGGCGCCGCGCGCGCATCCCTAAGCAATCCACGCACCGCGCGAAATAAAAAGCCGCGCTCGACAAGCGCGGCTTCGCGGGCGTTTGCAAAGGCGCCAGTGTCGGCGCCTACCGCGCGGTTTATCCGTTGATCACATCCGCGCCCTTCGGCACCGTGAACTTGAATGCATCGGGCGGCAGTTGCGGATTTTTCTGGATGTTCGAGAACGTGAGCAGCGTCACGTTACCGAACACGTCGTGCAATTCCATCGCTTCGAGATTGCCGTCCTTGAAACCGATGCCGACGCGCTCGAACTGCGTGTCCTTCGCCTTCGGCGTCAGTTCGAGCCAGTCGATGCCGGCCTTCACGCCCGCGTCGCGCAGCGAGAAGTTCTTGTCGAGATCGTTGCTGCCGAACAGGATCGCCGCCGGGCTTGCGCCGAGCGCGTTGCCGAGCGGGCGCACCGTCACCTGGTTCAGATCCTTGTCGTAGACGTAGAGCTTGTCGCCGTCCGCCTGCAGCAATTGCGAGTAGGGCTTCTCGTATTGCCAGATGAACTTGCCGGGCCGCGCGAACATGAACGTGCCGCTCGACGTGGTCGGCCTGGCCGGGTTCGCGGTGGACAGCGCGCCGCTCGCGCCCTGCGCCTTGCTCGGCGCGCGCACTTCCTGCTGCACGAAGGCGCCGCGCGCCGAATGGACCTGCGCGATGAATGCCTTCAGTTGCTCGGTGCCGCTCGCGAACGCGTGCGAGGCGACGAACAGCGACGCACCGATCGCGACACTGCCCACGGCGCGCGCGATCTCGCGCATGCCGCGGGACACGCGCTCGCCGAGGCGGCCCGCTCGACGCTGTCGGGCATCCTGCTGCGCGATTGCTTGCATAGGTTTTTCTCCCTTGAATGAATTCGGTGATGGGCTGCGCCGGCTCGATGCACTCGCTGAACACAGCGTGACTGGCCCGGCGTCGAGCCGCAATGGCGCACCGGACGGTGCACGCGGCGTCGCTCGCGATGGCCGCAATGGCTCGTTACGGCTATTCCGCCTCGCGCGCCGGCGCCAGGATCTCGCGATTGCCGTTCGACGACATCGCCGACACCACGCCCGAATTCTCCATCTGTTCGAGTAGACGCGCCGCCCGGTTGTAGCCGATGCGCAGATGCCGCTGCACGAGTGAAATCGACGCGCGGCGATTCTTCAGCACGACGTCGACCGCCTGATCGTATAACGGGTCCGACTCGCCTTCGGTGGACGCGGTTCCCGCCGAGCCTTCGTCGCCCTCGCCGCTCACGCCGCCTTCGAGAATGCCCTCGATATAGTTCGGCTCGCCCTGCTCCTTGAGCTTGTCGACGACGCGATGCACTTCATCATCCGACACGAACGCGCCGTGCACGCGCACCGGCAAACCGCTGCCTGGCGGCAGATAGAGCATGTCGCCCATGCCGAGCAGCGACTCGGCGCCCTGCTGGTCGAGAATCGTGCGCGAGTCGATCTTCGACGACACCTGGAACGCCATACGGGTCGGCACGTTGGCCTTGATCAGGCCGGTGATCACGTCGACCGACGGACGCTGCGTAGCGAGAATCAGATGGATGCCGGCCGCGCGCGCCTTCTGCGCGATCCGCGCGATCAGCTCTTCGACCTTCTTGCCGACGACCATCATCAGGTCGGCCAGCTCGTCGATGACGATCACGATGTTCGGCAAACGCGTGAGCGGTTCCGGATCGTCCGGCGTCAGGCTGAACGGATTCGGCAGCTTCTCTTCGCGCTTGGCCGCTTCGTCGATCTTGTTGTTGTAGCCGGCGAGGTTACGCACGCCGACCTTGCTCATCAGCTTGTAGCGGCGCTCCATTTCGGCGACCGCCCAGTTCAGCGCGTGGCCCGCCTGGCGCATGTCGGTGACGACCGGACACAGCAGGTGCGGAATGCCTTCGTAGACGCTCATTTCGAGCATCTTCGGATCGATCAGGATCATGCGCACCTGCTCGGCGCTCGCCTTGTACAGCAGCGACAGGATCATCGCGTTGATACCCACGGACTTGCCCGAACCGGTCGTGCCGGCGACGAGCAAATGCGGCATCTTCGCGAGATCCGCGCACACGGGCTTGCCGCCGATGTCCTTGCCGAGACCCATCGTGAGCGGCGACGCGGCATCCGCATACACGGCCGAGCCGAGAATTTCGGACAGGCTCACGGTCTGACGGCGCTGGTTCGGCAGCTCCAACGCCATGTAGTTCTTGCCCGGAATCGTTTCGACGACGCGAATCGACACGAGCGACAGCGAGCGCGCGAGATCCTTCGCGAGATTAACGATCTGACTGCCCTTCACGCCCGTGGCCGGCTCGATTTCATAGCGCGTGACGACGGGCCCCGGATACGCGGCGACCACGCTCACGTCGACACCGAAGTCCTTCAGCTTCTTCTCGATCAGGCGCGACGTGAATTCGAGCGTGTCCGCGGAAATGGTTTCCTGCGCGGCTGGCGCGGGATCGAGCAGCGCGATGGGCGGCAGCGTGGAGTCGCCGGGCAGATCGGTAAAGAGCGGCACCTGGCGTTCCTTCTCGACACGCTCCGACTTCGCCGGCGTGGCGAGCGGCGGCACGATCACTACGGGCTCGTGCTCCTCGATGCGCACGCGGCCCTTCTCGACCTTGCCTTCGCGCTTCACGGCGGCCGCTTCGCCGAGCTTGCGATCGAGCCCGGCCTCGCGGCGCAGCTTCGCGAACGTCACCGCGGAAATGATCGATTCGCCGACCTTCTCCGCGACCGACAGCCACGAAAAACGGAAGTACAGCGACAGCCCGATCCCGAGACCGAGCAGCAGCGCGAGCGTGCCACCGGTGAAGCCGAGCGCATGCGAGATGCCGCGCGCGACAGCCTCGCCGATCACGCCGCCAGGCGCGCGCGGCAACTGCACCTTCAGCGACCACATGCGCAGCGCCTCGAGGCCGTTGCACGACAGCAGCACGAGCATGAACGCGAACGCGTCCGCGAGCCAGCTTACGCCGCGCGGCGCGTCGTCGTCCTGCGGCTCTTCGTTGCGGGTGATCCGCTTGTAGTTCGCGGAGATGTGGCGGCCGAGCAGCACGATCCACCAGTAGGCGGACAGGCCGAACAGCAGCAGCAGGATGTCGGAAGTCCACGCGCCGACGCGGCCCGCCCAGTTCGAGATATGGTCGACCTGCGCGGCATGGGTCCAGCTCGGGTCGTGCCTGCTGTAGCTGACGAGCGACATCAGCAGGAACACGCCGAGGGCCACCTGCAGAATCCAGCGGATTTCGGTGAAGAGGCGCGACATGCGGTGCGGCAATGCCTGCGCGCTCGCGGTATAGGGAGCTTTTGCCATTGATCCTGTTGCCTGGGGTAGCCGGTTCAGGCTGAAACTGCCGCCGGGAACGCGGCCCGAGCCTCGCCGCGCACGGCTTCGGGCCCGATCCCGGCTACCGGAAACTTCGATCCGGGCTATTGTAAGCGCTGTGTCCCGCGCGAGGCTGTAAATGACGGTAACCTGGCTGTTTGACCACACACGCATGCGCGAGGCGCGCTGAATTCGCCGTATCGCGCCGCGGGCTCGCCCCGAGCGCCCACGCCGCCACGCTATCGCGGCGATCAGAAAGCTTGATGGCGCAGCGGCACGCCCCGCCCTTTATAATGCCCGACTGATACCCATCTACAGTTTCAGCTCAAAAACGCACGGCTACGCAGCGGCGAGCCGCGCGCCGTACAAGGATTCGATCATGCCCGCAACTGCAACGAAACACGCCAAGGTTCTGATTCTCGGTTCCGGTCCCGCCGGCTACACGGCGGCGGTTTACGCGGCGCGCGCCAACCTCGCGCCGGTGCTCGTCACCGGCATCGCGCAAGGCGGCCAGCTGATGACCACGACCGACGTCGAAAACTGGCCCGCCGACGCCAACGGCGTGCAAGGCCCGGAACTGATGGCGCGCTTCCTCGAGCACGCCGAGCGCTTCAATACCGAGATCATCTTCGACCACATCCACACGGCGAAGCTCGATGAGAAGCCGATTCGCCTGATCGGCGATTCGGGCGAATACACGTGCGATTCGCTGATCATCTCGACGGGCGCATCGGCGCAGTATCTCGGCCTGCCGTCCGAAGAGGCGTTCATGGGCAAGGGCGTGTCGGCCTGCGCGACCTGCGACGGCTTCTTCTACAAGCAGCAGCACGTCGCCGTGATCGGCGGCGGCAATACGGCCGTCGAAGAGGCGCTGTACCTCGCCGGCATCGCGAAGAAGGTGACCGTGATCCATCGCCGCGACAAGTTCCGCGCCGAGCCGATCCTGATCGACCGTCTGCTCGCGAAGGAGAAGGAAGGCGTCGTCGAGATCAAGTGGAACCATGTGCTCGAAGAAGTAACCGGCGACAACTCCGGCGTGACCGGCCTGCGCATCAAGCACACGCAGAGTGGCGAGACCACCGACATCGCGCTGCAGGGCCTGTTCGTCGCGATCGGCCACAAGCCGAACACGGACATCTTCGAAGGCCAGCTCGAGATGAAGAACGGCTACATCATCACGAAGGGCGGCCTGAACGGTTTCGCGACCGCGACCAGCGTGCCGGGCGTGTTCGCCGCGGGCGACGTGCAGGACCACATCTATCGCCAGGCGATCACCAGCGCGGGCACCGGCTGTATGGCCGCGCTCGACGCGCAGCGCTATCTCGAGACCATCAACGAGATGGCCGGCGAGCACGCGATGAGCGCGGAAGCGGACCGCTGATCCGCAGCGCGCTGCCTTATGTCGAGACGAAGTCCCGACAAACCGGCGCGACAGTAAAATGACGGTGGCGCAGCGCTGCTGTCATTGGCTCACGAAGGCCGCGGCTGAAATGCCGGCGGCCTTTGTCGTTTTTGCCGCTTTGTCAATGTGCGTCGAGCGCGTTGGCAGCACCACCGACCGACCTTTCCGCCTGTATTGCCGACATGCCGAAGAATCAGCCCCATCCGAACGAACCGAAACGCCCGCAAGCCGCCACGCGTCCCGCGCCCGCAACGGCTGCGCCCGCCGTCGCACCGAAGCTCGATCGCGCATCGGGGCTCGCCGGACTCGGTGCGTTGCGTGAAGCGTTGAAGGGCGAAGCCGAGCGGCGCGAGCGCGAACAGGCGGCGACGCGAGCGGCGCAGCGCGAAGCGGCCGCCGACGCCGATCTGTTCCGCCGCGAGATCGGCGAAGTCGCGCCGCTCGCGATTCCGCCGCGCGCGACGCTCACGCGCAATCCCCCGCCGCCGCTGCCGGTGCAGACGCTGCTCGACGAGGAGGCGGTGCTGCACGAAGCGATCTCCGACGAATTCGACCCCGAAGTGCTGCTCGAAACCGACGAAACGCTGTCGTATTGCCGCCCCGGCTTGAGCCGCGACGTAGTGCGCAAGCTGCGGCGCGGCGACTGGATCGTGCAGGCGCAGATCGACCTGCACGGCATGCGGCGCGAAGAGGCACGCGAGGCGCTCGCGGAATTCATCCGCGAATCGGCCAAACGCGGCCTGCGCTGCCTGCGCGTGATTCACGGCAAGGGTCTGGGGTCGATCGGCAAGGAGCCGGTGCTGAAGGGCAAGGTGCGCGCCTGGCTCGTGCAGAAATCCGAAGTGATCGCGTTCTGTCAGGCGCGCCCGCATGACGGCGGCGCCGGCGCGGTGGTCGTGCTGTTGCAGCCGGGGTCGTTGCCACCGCATGGGGCGAGCGCGAAGGTCTGAGGTCGATTTTTTCGGCCGTCGTTCGTCGTGGGGTAAACGGCCAGCCCGGCCGTCGCGCGGTGTGGCTCTCGTCGTCACCGCGTACTCGTGCTGTGCAACCGTCAAAGGTGATCGCGATGCCCGTGCTGCTTTATGCCCATCCGTTCTCGTCCTACTGCCAGAAGGCCCTGACCGCGCTGTACGAAAACGGTACGCCGTTCGAGATGCGCGTGCTCGCGCATGACGACCCGAAGGTCATGGCCGAATTGGCCGCGCTGTGGCCGATCAGGCGCTTCCCGGTGCTCGTCGACGGCGGGCGCACGGTGGTCGAGGCGAGCATCATCATCGAATATCTGGGCCTGCATTATCCGGGGCCTGTCACGCTGTTGCCCGCCGATCCGCGCGCCGCGCTCGAGGTGCGCACGATGGACCGCTTCTTCGACAACTACATTTCGACTCCACAGCAAAAAGTCGTGTTCGATAGCCTGCGTCCCGAAGCCGAGCGCGACCGGCGTGGCGTCGCCGATGCGCGCGCGCTGCTCGACACTTCGTACGCATGGCTCGACCGTCACATGGCCGAGCGCGAATGGGCCGCCGGCGACAGCTTCAGCCTCGCCGACTGCGGCGCCGCCCCGTTCCTGTTCTACGCCGACTGGACGCACCCGATCGACCCCGCGTTCGCGCACGTGCGCGCGTACCGGCAGCGGCTGCTCGCGCGGCCTTCGTTCGCACGCGCGGTCGACGAGGCGCGGCCCTACCGGCCGCTATTTCCGCTGGGCGCGCCGGAGCGGGATTGAGCCACGAGCGGCGGTGGCGGTTGCACGCGAACGAGGCGCGGCAGACAACCGGTTTTGCTGGCTGTAGACTTCCTGTCGTGTCGCAAACCTGTCCCGCCCTTCTTCTGGCTCACCACCCACAAGGCACACCATGGACCGTTTCGAAGCGATGGAGATCTTCACGCGCGTGGTCGAAGCGAACAGCTTCACCAAGGTTTCGGAATCGCTCGATCTGCCGCGCGCGAAGGTCAGCCGCACGATCCAGGCGCTCGAGGAACACGTCGGCGTGCGGCTCCTGAACCGCTCGACGCGCCAGGTCAGCGTGACCGAAGACGGCGCATCGTTCTACGAGCGCTGCGTGCGCATTCTCGCCGACGTCGCCGATGCCGAGTCGTCGCTGTCGAGCAAGCGCGAGAATCCGGCCGGGACGATCCGCGTCGACACCTCCGGCACGCTCGCGCGCTCGCTGCTGCTGCCCGCGCTCGACGACTTCTACGCGCAATACCCCGCGATCGACGTGCGCCTCGGTCTCGCGGACCGCAACATCGATCTGATCCAGGACGGCGTCGATTGCGTGATCCGCATGGGCACGCTCGACGAGTCGAGCCTCGTTGCGAAGCGCATCGGGCTTGCGCGCATCGTCACGTGCGCATCGCCCGCGTATCTGCGCAAGTTCGGCACGCCGACCACACTGGAGGACCTCGGCGAGCATCGCGCGGTCAACTACGTGTCCGCGCGCAGCGGCAGGACCTTCCCGTTCGAATACGAAGTGGACGGCGAAATCGAGCGCGTCGCGATGGATAGCACGCTCGCCGTCAACGACGGCTCGGTGTACATCACGGCGGCTGTGTTGGGCCACGGCATCATCCAGCCGTCGCGCTTCATGGTCGCCGAGCTGATCGAGCAAGGCGCGCTCACGGAGATTCTCGGCAACTACACGAGCCCCGGTACACCGCTGTCGATTCTGTATGCGCATCGCCGCAATCTGAGCTCGCGGCTGCGCGCGTTTATCGATTGGGTCAGCGAGCTCGCGCGCAACAATCCGGACTTGCATTTGCCCGAGGCGGCGTAACGGCTGCAAAAGAACAGAAGCCCCATGCGCAATTCAACGCATGGGGCTTTTCTGTAGCGACGGATTCAGCGCTTAGGCGACGACTTACGCAATCCGCTCTTCATTCGCCGGATCGAACAACACCGCCTTCGACGTATCGAACAGCAGCGTCGCAGTGTTCTCCGGTTGCGGGTTCGACGCCGGGTGCACGCGGCTCACCACGCGCTTGCCGTTGATCTGCGCGAACACCAGCGTGTCCGGACCGGTCGGCTCGATCACGTCGACCTTCACTTCGACCGGCTGCAGCTTCGAGTCGTCGCCGTGCGCGCCGCGCGCATCGGTGATGCGTTCCGGACGCAGGCCGAGAATCACGTTGTTGCCGACGTGCGAGCGCACCTTCGCCGAATCGAACGGCAGCACCAGCACCTTGCGCGCGACGCCCGTATCGAGTTCGATGCCGACGCCCGAGCCCTGCTCGACCAGCTTGCCTTCGATGAAGTTCATCGGCGGTGCGCCGATGAAGCCCGCGACGAACAGGTTCGACGGCGAGTCGTAGATTTCCTGCGGCGCGCCGAACTGCTGAACGATGCCGTCCTTCATCACCGCGATGCGGTCGCCGAGCGTCATCGCTTCGATCTGGTCGTGCGTCACGTAGACGATCGTCGTGCCGAGGCGTTGATGCAGCAGCTTGATTTCCGAGCGCATCTCGATGCGCAGCTTCGCGTCGAGGTTCGACAGCGGCTCGTCGAACAGGAACATCACCGGATCGCGCGCGAGCGCGCGGCCCATCGCGACGCGCTGACGCTGGCCGCCCGACAGCTGACCCGGCTTGCGATCGAGCAGATGCTTGATCTGCAGCGTGTTCGACACACGCTCGACAATCTGCGTCTGCTCCTGCTTCGGCACCTTGCGGATGTTCAGGCCGAACGAGATGTTGTCGCGCACCGTCATCGACGGATACAGCGCGTACGACTGGAACACCATCGCGATGTCGCGATCTTTCGGCGACAGGTTGTTGACCGTCTTGCCGTCGATCTGGATCTCGCCCTTGGTCACGGTTTCGAGACCGGCAATCATGTTGAGCAGCGTCGACTTACCGCAGCCTGAGCCGCCGACCAGAATCAGGAACTGGCCGTCTTCGATGTCGATGTTGACACCCTTCAGAACCGGCACCCCGTTCGGGTAGGTCTTGTACACGTCACGGATGGAAAGGCTTGCCATGCTGTGAATCCTCTAGTCTCTGGTACTGCTTGAAAACGTCTTGTCAGGCGACGACGGCACGCGTTCGGTGAAACGCCGTCGCTCCAGGGTGATTTAGCCCTTCACCGCGCCCGCGGTCAGGCCGCGCACGAAGTAACGTCCGGCGATGATATAGACGAGCAGCGTGGGCAGCGCCGCGATGATCGCGCCGGCCATGTCCACGTTGTATTCCTTCACGCCGGTCGAGGTGTTGACGAGGTTGTTCAGCGCCACGGTGATCGGCATCGAATCGACGCCGGAAAACACGATACCGAACAGGAAGTCGTTCCAGATCTGCGTGAATTGCCAGATCAGGCACACCATGAAGATCGGCAGCGACACCGGCAGCAGGATCTTCGTGAAGATCGTGAAGAAACCCGCGCCGTCGATCCGCGCGGCCTTCACGAGTTCAGCCGGCACGCTCACGTAGAAGTTGCGGAAGAACATCGTCGTGAACGCGATACCGTAGATCACGTGCACGAGCACGAGGCCGCTCACCGTGTTCGCCAGGCCGAGGATGCCTTCGAGGCGCGCCATCGGCAGCAGGATCGCCTGGAACGGAATGAAGCAGCCGACCAGCAGCATCGTGAAGATCGGATCGGCGCCGCGGAACCGCCAGTGCGTGAGCACGTAGCCGTTGAACGCGCCGATGATCGACGAGATCAGCACAGCCGGAATCACCATGCGCACCGAGTTCATGAAGAACGGCTGCATGCCGTCGCAACGCACCCCCGTACACGCGCCGCTCCACGCCTTGAGCCACGGCGCGAAGCTCCAGCTCGTCGGCGGCGTCAGCAGGTTGCCGGTGCGCAACTGGTCGATGTCCTTGAACGACGTCGACAGCATCACGTACAGCGGGAACAGGAAGTACAGCGCGAACAGAACCAGGGCCGCGTAAATGACGGCACGGCTAATCGTCATCTTAGGCTGCATTGCGGGTGCTCCTCGATTCCAGATACATCAGCGGCACGAGCACGGCCACTACGGTAGCGAGCATCATGATCGACGATGCCGCGCCGACGCCGAGCTGCCCACGGTTGAACGAAAACGTGTACATGAAGATGGCCGGCAGCGACGTCGACGTACCCGGACCGCCGGCGGTCAGCGCGACGACCAGGTCGAACGTCTTGATGGTGATGTGACAAAGGATCAGCAGCACGGAGAAGAACACCGGCCGCATGCTCGGTATCACGATCTTGCGGTAGATGGTCGGCAGGTTCGCGCCGTCCATCTGCGCGGCCTTGAAGATCTCGCTGTCGACGCCGCGCAAGCCGGCGAGGAACAGCGCCATCACGAAGCCGGTGGACTGCCAGACCGCCGCGATCACGATACAGAAGATCGCCCTGTCCGGGTCGCCGAGCCAGTTGAACGAGAAGCTCGTCCAGCCCCAGTCGTGAAACACCTTCTCGATGCCGATGCTCGGCGTCAGAATCCATTGCCACGCGGTGCCGGTCACGATGAACGACAGCGCCATCGGATACAGGAACACGGCGCGCAGCGCGCCTTCGTTGCGGATCTGCTGATCGAGCAGGATCGCGAGCAACAGACCCAGACCGATGCAGATACCGATGAACGGAATGCCGAACCAGCCGAGGTTCGCGGCCGAAGTCCAGAACACGTCGTTCTGGAACAGTTCGCGATAGCGGTCGAGACCCGCGAACTCCCAACGAGGCATCAGCCGCGAAGTAGACAGCGACAGATAGCCGGTGATTGCGATAAAGCCATACACGAAGATCAGGCTGATCACGACGCTGGGTGCGAGCACCAGCTTCGGAATCCAGCGATCGGCAAGGGCCGCCATGGGCGACGTGCGGCGGGTGACGGTGGCCGTTTTCCCGTTCCCGCTGATGGAAGCAGTCACTACTCGACTCCTGCTGAAACTGTACCGTCGGGCTGCCCGTGCACACATGGCGTGGGACCGCGACGGTCTGGGTGTGACTCCATGAAACCAGGGTGAGCCGGGTGGCGCCGGACTGCGCTACGAACGAAAGCAGCTCGAGGTCCGACTCGACACGGCCCGAAGGGCGCGCCCGGTGCTTCGGATGCAAGCCGCCGGGCGCAACACTTCGTACTTACGCTTACTTGGTCTTCGCTGCCTTCGCGAGAGCCTGAACCGCGGTCTTCGAATCTTCCTGCGAGTTCATGAACTTCGTGACGACGTCGGAGATCGCGCCTGCCGCGGCATCCGGCTGAGCCATGCCGTGAGCGAGCGACGGCACATAACCGCCGGCCTTGATCGCAATCTGCTCATCCGCGTACGACTTCTTCGCGCAGTCGTCGAACTTGTCCATCGGCACGCCGAGACGCACCGGGATCGAGCCCTTGTACAGGCTGAACTGCTCCTGGAACGCCGGCGACATGATCGTCTTCGCGAGCGCGAGCTGGCCCGGCGTCGCGGCCTTCTGGCCCTTCTGCTGGAAGAACACAAACGAGTCGACGTTGAACGTATAAGCCTTATCGGTGTTCGGCACCACCGCGCAGATGTAGTCCGTGCCCGACTTCTTGCCAGCGTTGGTGAACTCGCCCTTCGCCCAGTCGCCCATGAACTGCATGCCGGCCTTGCCGTTGATGACCATGGCCGTGGCGAGGTTCCAGTCACGGCCCGTACGGCCCGCGTCGAAGTAGCCCTGGATCTTGCGGACCGTGTCGAACACCTGAACCATCTTTTCCGAGGTCAGCGTCTTCTCGTCGAGGTCGACGAGCGCCTTCTTGTAGAAGTCCGCGCCTTCCGACAGCACGACGTCTTCCCACAGCGTCAGGTCTTGCCACGGCTGGCCGCCCATTGCGATCGGCTGAATGCCCGCGGCCTTCATCTTGTCGGCCACCGCGAAGAACTCAGGCCACGTGGTCGGCACCTTGCCGCCTGCCTTGTCCAGCGCTGCCTTGTTGATGTACAGCCAGTTCACGCGGTGCACCGAGAAAGGCGCGGCGACGTAGTGGCCGTCCGCCTGGATGATCTTGTCGATTTGCGGCGGCAGGTTCTTCTTCCAGTCGCCCGCGACCGAGTCGATCGGCACCAGCACGCCCTGCGAAGCCCATTCCTGGATCAGCGGACCCTTGATCTGCGCGGCGCTCGGTGCGTTGCCCGAGATCACCTGCGTCTTCAGTGCCGTCATGGCAGCCGCGCCAGCGCCGCCCGCGACCGCGAAGTCCTTCCACGTGTAGCCCTGCTTCGTCATGTCGTCCTTGAGGACGCCGACGGCCTTGGATTCGCCGCCCGAAGTCCACCAGTGCAGCACTTCGATCGACTCGGCGGCCTGCACGGCCGACACGCCACACATCAGACCCGCAGCGCACAGAGCGCCCATGATCGCGCGAAATTTCATTGCTTATCTCCTCCAGACACCTGAACAAAAAAACGAATGGCCCCTGATGTCGCCAGGGTGCTGTGGTTGGTTCAAACAGGCAAAACACTGGGCGATCGAGCACGGTCGGGCGCATGCGCGAGGGCATGTGCCGGCGGACCGATGTCCGGCCGCTGGACGCTCAAGAGGTGAGTGGTTCGGGATGCAACTGACTGTCTCCTCTTTTGATTTTTGCCTGCCCGCATCGCGCTGCAGACTCGAGGTACCTCATACGCCAACTCGACGCCAGCCTGACTTCGGCTGCGGGCAACGACCCCGCAAGCCCGTCGACTCCCCGGCTTTCCGTAAGGTCCGCCGGCACCCTGCTGGCGCGTACCGGAAGGCGTTGTCCCATTGTCCGTTAGCGTGCCGGGGACGCCCGCCGATTCGCAAAAAGCGTGCATTCCGTCAGTACAGCGCACGCTTTTTTCATCGAATTAACGCTACCTCTTGATTTGGATTGTAGTTAAACTACAATTCAGTGTCAAAAAATATTTTATCGGACTACGGTCGCTCTTCCGGGGCGCTGCGCGTGCAGTGTTCGATCAGCGCGGCGGCCCTTCAGGACATCGACGGAGACTCATGCATACCGACTCAAGCTTCACCTTCGTTCTCTTCGGCGGAACCGGCGATCTGTCGATGCGCAAGATCCTGCCCGCGCTGTTCGAGGCGCACCGCGCGGGCGGCATGCTCGCCGACAGCGGCAAGATCGTCGCGCTCGCGCGGCACGTCGAGGATCGCGGCGAGTATCTGCAGTGGGTCGACGGGCACGTCAAGCCGCATGTATCGAAGAACGGCCTCGACGAAGCCGCGTGGACGAGCTTCCTCGCGCGCATCGAGTTCGTGAAGATCGATCTCGGCAATCCGGATGACTTCGCGCAATTGCGCGACGCGATCCAGGAGATGCCCGGCATCCGCGTGTTCTATCTGGCGACGGGTCCGTCGCTGTTCGTGCCGATCTGCCATGCGCTCGCCGCGGTGGGCCTGAACCACAACGCGCGCATCGTGCTCGAGAAGCCGCTCGGCTACGACCTGAAGTCGTCGAACGCAATTAATGATGCGGTCGGCGAAATCTTCGCGGAAGAACAGATCTACCGGATCGACCATTACCTCGGCAAGGAGCCGGTGCAGAACCTGCTCGCGCTGCGCTTCGGCAATGCGCTGTTCGAGCCGCTGTGGCGCCGCGAGTGGGTCGAAAGCATCCAGATCACGATCGCCGAGGAACTCGGCGTAGAAGCGCGCGGCGACTTCTACGACAATACCGGCGCGCTGCGCGACATGGTGCAGAACCACCTGTTGCAGTTGCTGTCGATCGTCGCGATGGAGCCGCCCCACTCGATGGATTCCGACTCGGTGCGCGACGAAAAGCTGCGCGTGCTGCGCGCGCTCAAACCGGTCGAGCCGCAGGAAATCGGCAAGGTCGCGGTGCGCGGCCAGTATCATTCGGGCGTGATCCGTGGCAACACGGTCCCGGCCTACGCGACCGAGCACGGCGTGAAGCCCGATAGCTCGACCGAGACCTTCGTCGCGCTGAAGGTCGAGATCGAGAACTGGCGCTGGGCCGGCGTGCCGTTTTTCCTGCGCACGGGCAAGCGGCTCGCCGATCGCGTCGCCGAGATCGTCGTTAATTTCCGTGCGGTGCCGCATTCGGCGCTCGGCGCGTCGGCGCTGCGCGCGGGCGCGAACCGCCTCGTGATCCGTCTGCAGCCGAACGAGACGATTCGTCTGTACTGTCTCGCGAAGCAGCCAGGCGAGGGTATGAACCTCGCGAGCGTGTACCTCGATCTCGCGTTCGACCGGTTCTTCCGCGAAGGCCAGATGGAGGCGTATCAGCGGCTGCTGCTCGACGTGATCAACGGGCGCCTCGCGCTGTTCGTGCGGCGCGACGAACAGGAAGCCGCATGGCGCTGGGTCGAACCCATCCTGAACGAATGGAAGGCCTCGACCAAGCCGCCCAAGCCGTACGCGGCAGGCACGTGGGGACCGGCCGCGGCGAGCGCGATGCTCGCCCAGCACGGCACCTGCTGGCTCGAGGAAGAGAATTGAGTTTGATGAATTGATGGACGGCGCCGCGCGCGATGAACACCTCGGCGCGCGGCGCCGGCAACACCACCGACGAACTGAACGGAGTCGCGCCGGTATCGCGTCATGCGTTTGCAGGCCACCCGCCTTGCAGGCATCGTGCGAGAGCAGTCAGGCTGATTCCGCAGACCTAACAAGAAAGCAGCACGGAGGAGAAGTGATCGAGCTTCACGCTTTCGACGACCAGCGCGCCCAATCCGACGCGCTGGCGAAAGCGGTGGGCGACGCGTTACATGCGTCGCTTGCCGCACAGGCGGCCGGCACCGGCACGTCAACCCCGCTCGCGCGCCCGGCCATGCTGGCCGTGTCCGGCGGCAGCAGCCCGCGTCCGTTCCTGCAAACGTTGTCGACGCAGACGTTCGACTGGCCCCGCATCGCGATCACGCTGGTCGACGACCGCTGGGTGCCGGAGACCGATAGCGCGAGCAACGCGCAGCTCGCGCGCGCCACGTTGCTGCAGAACGCGGCGCAATACGCGACCTTCTGGCCGCTCGTCGACACCACCCAGGATCTGCATTCGCACGTCGCCGCGCTGAACGCGGACGCGCGCTTTGCCACGGCGCCCGACGTCGCGGTGCTGGGCATGGGCGAAGACGGCCACACCGCGTCGATCTTCGCCGATGCGCCCGAATGGGATCACGCGATCAACACGACCGAGCGTTTCGTCGCCGTGCATCCGGGCGCGGCGCCGCACGCGCGCGTGAGCTGGTCGCTGTCCGCGCTGAAGGACGTGAAGCATCTGTTTCTGCTGATCGCAGGGCCGCGCAAGATGGACGTGCTCAACGCCGCGTCCGCCGCGCTACAAAAAAATGCCATCTCGCAGCTGGCAAACGACAAGGGAGTGAGACTCGATGTCTACTGGTGTGCAAACTAAAGCTGTGCCGGGCGCGGTCCAGCACGCCGATGGACCGAGGCTCCTGGCCGACATCGGCGGTACCAATGCGCGTTTCGCGCTCGAGACGGGCCCCGGCGAAATCGGCTCGGTGCAGATCTATCCTTGCGCCGACTACCCGAGTGTCGCCGACGTCATCAAGAAGTATCTGAAGGACACGAAGATCGGCCGCGTCAATCACGCGGCGATCGCGATTGCGAACCCGGTCGACGGCGACCAGGTCAGCATGACCAATCACGACTGGACCTTTTCAATCGAAGCGACGCGCCGCGCGCTCGGCTTCGACACGCTGCTCGTCGTCAACGACTTCACCGCGCTCGCGATGGCGCTGCCCGGCCTCACCGATGCTCAGCGCGTGCAGGTGGGCGGTGGCCAGCGCCGGCCGAACAGCGTGATCGGCCTGCTCGGCCCCGGCACCGGCATGGGCGTGTCGGGCCTGATCCCCGCCGACGACCGCTGGATCGCGCTCGGCAGCGAAGGCGGCCACGCCACCTTCGCGCCCGCCGACGAGCGTGAAGATATCGTGCTGCAGTACGCGCGCAAGAAGTGGTCGCACGTGTCGTTCGAACGGGTGGCCGCGGGGCCCGGCATCGAGGTGATCTATCGCGCGCTCGCGGGCCGCGACAAGAAGCGCGTGCCGGCCAGCGTCAATACGGCCGATGTGGTCAAGCGCGCGCTCGAAGGCGAGCCGCTCGCGGCCGAATCGGTCGACGTGTTCTGCGGCATTCTCGGCACCTTCGCCGGCAATATCGCGGTGACGCTCGGCGCGCTCGGCGGCATCTATATCGGCGGCGGCGTCGTGCCACGCCTCGGCGAGTTCTTCGCGCGTTCGTCGTTTCGCCAGCGCTTCGAGGCGAAGGGCCGCTTCGAGGCGTATCTGCAGAACGTGCCGACCTATGTGATTACCGCCGAATACCCGGCGTTCCTCGGCGTATCGGCGATTCTGGCGGAGCAGCTGTCGAACCGCGCGGGCGGCAGCTCGTCGGCGGTGTTCGAGCGGATTCGCCAGATGCGCGATGCGCTGACGCCGGCCGAGCGCCGCGTCGCCGAACTCGCGTTGAACCACCCGCGTTCGATCATCAACGATCCGATCGTCGATATCGCGCGCAAGGCCGACGTCAGTCAGCCGACCGTGATCCGCTTCTGCCGCTCGCTCGGCTGCCAGGGGCTGTCGGACTTCAAGCTCAAGCTCGCGACCGGTTTGACCGGCACGATTCCGGTCAGCCACAGCCAGGTGCATCTCGGCGACACCGCGACCGACTTCGGCGCGAAGGTGCTCGACAACACCGTGTCCGCGATTCTGCAATTGCGCGAGCATCTGAACTTCGAGCACGTGGAACGCGCCATCGACCTGCTGAACGGCGCGCGGCGCATCGAGTTCTACGGACTCGGCAATTCGAACATCGTCGCGCAGGACGCGCACTACAAGTTCTTCCGCTTCGGCATTCCGACCATCGCGTACGGTGACCTGTACATGCAGGCGGCCTCGGCCGCGCTGCTCGGCAAGGGCGACGTGATCGTCGCGGTGTCGAAGTCGGGGCGCGCGCCCGAGCTGCTGCGCGTGCTCGACGTCGCGATGCAGGCCGGCGCGCAGGTGATCGCGATCACGTCGAGCAACACCCCGCTCGCGAAGCGTGCGACGGTCGCGCTGGAAACCGATCACATCGAGATTCGCGAGTCGCAACTGTCGATGATCTCGCGCATCCTGCACCTCGTGATGATCGACATTCTCGCGGTCGGTGTGGCGATTCGGCGCGCGGTGCCGAGCGACGACGTCGCCGAGACGGTCGAGAAAGCGCGCGAAGGCGCCGACGACGACGCGACGGCCGTGCTCGACTGGCTCAGCCACGGCGCTGCTTCGTCGGCGCGCGACTGAGCCTCCGTGAGCGGCTGTCCCGATCCGCTTGCGGTGAACGAATCCGCGGCGTGCGCATCGTCTTCGATGCGCACGCCGCGGGTTTTCCTGTTTGGGGACGCGAAAAGCGACCGATAATAGGCGCTCTATCTCCTGGCCGAAGCGCTTTGCCATGATCATCCGCCCGCATCTCCACTGGTTTCACATGCTGCTCGCGTGGCGCGGCTCGGTGCTGCCGCAGTTGCTGCCGCGGCTCCTGCTGATCTTCTTCATCTCGATCATTGCGCTCGCCGCACACGATCATCTGCTGCCCGTCAGCCTGAACCTGAACTCGATCGCGCCGTTCTCGCTGGTCGGCATTGCGCTCGCGGTGTTTCTCGGCTTTCGCAACAACGCGAGCTACGACCGCTGGTGGGAGGCGCGCAAGCTGTGGGGGCAGTTGCTCAATGAGTCGCGCTCGCTGACGCGCCAGGCGCTGACGCTGCCGTCGCGCGAGTTGCCCAAAGAAGAAGCCGCCGCGTTCCTGGCGATGCTGAGCGCGCTCCCGCATGCGCTGCGTCATCAGTTGCGCAAGACCGAACCGCGCGACGACCTTGCCGCGCGGCTGCCCCGCGCACTGTTTGAACGTGTGATTGGATCGCGCTACAAGCCAGCCGCGCTGTTGCTGTGCCTCGGCGAATGGGTGCAGCGCGCGGCACGCGCGGGGGCGCTCGATCCGATGGCGGTGCTCGCGTTCGACCGCAATCTGGGCGGGCTGTCGGATGTGATCGGCGGATGCGAGCGCATCGCGTCGACACCACTGCCGTTCGCGTATTCGGTGATGATCCATCGCACCGTGTACTTCTTCTGCGCGTCGCTGCCATTCGGACTCGTCAATAGCATCGGCATTTTCACGCCGGTGTTCGCGGTGTTCGTCGCGTACACGTTCATGGCGCACGAAGCGATCGCGTCGCAGCTCGAAGAACCGTTCGGCACCGACGACAATGACCTCGCGCTCAACACGATGTCCGCGATGATCGAGGATGCGATGCGCGATCTGCTCGGCGAGCCGGCGCTCACGCCGCCGCAGCCGCGCGAAGACCGTTATCGATGGGATTGAATGCGCGGTGGGCCGCGCCGGTCGGCGGCCGTCAGTGGTTGCCGACCGTTTCGGAGAGCCGTTTGATCGTCGCGACGCGCGCGCCGATGATGTCGATACGTCCGTGCTCGTCGACGAGTCGCGTCGACGCCGTCAGATACGCGCTCCACGCGCGTTGCGCGTGCACGAGCGTCGGCCGCGATTGCGCCGGCATCTTCGATTCGAGCACACGATAGTAGCGCTTCAGATCGAACATCGCGTGTTCGCAACGCGCGTCGGCGTTGCAGGTGCGCGGCCGGCGCGGCGCCGGACCGTTCGCATCGGCGAGCGCGCTGCGCAGCGCGAGCGCGCGGTCGCGCACCGGCTGCAGCTGCATGTCGGCTTCGGAAAGCACGTACATCGAACCCTGAGTCGTGGCGAAGACCGCGGCAAGCAACTGCTTCTCGGCATCGCGCGACGCGAGCCAGCTCGACTGGCTCCTTTCCCACAGCCTGCGCCGCGCGGGCGGCAGCTTCGCGAGCAACTGCTGGTACGCGTTGTCGACCGCGACCTTCCAGCCGATGCGCGCAGCGTCCATGCACTGCACCTGCCCCATCGTCGTCGACATGTCGGCGCGCGCGAGACACGCGCGCATCGACGCGTCGATCGGATCGGCGGCGGCCACCTCGGCATGCGCCGCCGGACTCGCGATGCCGCCGAACACCACCGTGCCGGCCGCCAGCGCGAAGGCCAGCACGCCGGCCCCGCGCCGCCAGCGGCCGATCGCTGCCAGGCCCGGCAGAAACGTCACCCACCCCATCGTCAGATGCGCACGCAATCGACGAAGTATTCGATGCGCCCGTTGACCATTTCGCCGACGAGCCCGTGGATATCCGTATGGAAGCCCGGGAAGCGCTCGTTGAACTCGCGCGCGAAACGCAGATAGTTGACGATGGTCCTGTTGAAACGCTCGCCCGGAATCAGCAGCGGAATGCCCGGCGGATACGGCGTCAACAGGATCGACGTGACACGGCCCTCGAGCTCGTCGATCGGTACCCGATCGATCTCGCGGTGCGCGAGCTTCGCGAACGCGTCGGACGGCTTCATCGCCGGCTCCATGCTCGACAGGTACATCTCGGTCGTCAGACGCGCGATGTCGTTCGCGCGATACACGCTGTGGATCTGCTGGCACAGGTCGCGCAGGCCGACACGCTCGTACATCGGATGATGCTGCACGAACTCGGGCAGCACACGCCACAGCGGCTGGTTGTTGTCGTAGTCGTCCTTGAACTGCTGCAGCTCGGTCACCATCGAGTTCCAGCGGCCCTTCGTGATGCCGATCGTAAACATGATGAAGAACGAGTACAGGCCCGTCTTCTCGACGATGATGCCGTGCTCGGCCAGGTACTTCGTGACGATCGCGGCCGGAATACCGGTTTCGCCGAAGCCGCCGTCCATGTCGAGACCCGGCGTGACGATCGTCGCCTTGATCGGGTCGAGCATGTTGAAGCCTTCGGCGAGCGGGCCGAAGCCGTGCCACGCGTCGTTGGGGCGCAGCATCCAGTCGTCGCGCGAGCCAATGCCTTCCTCGGCGAACTGGTCCGGGCCCCACACCTTGAAGAACCAGTCGTCGCCGTATTCGGTGTCGACCTTGGTCATCGCGCGGCGGAAGTCGAGCGCTTCAGCGATCGACTCCTCGACGAGCGCGGTGCCGCCCGGCGCTTCCATCATCGCCGCGGCCACGTCGCACGACGCGATGATCGCGTACTGCGGGCTCGTCGACGTATGCATCAGATACGCCTCGTTGAAGCGATGCTTGTCGAAGCGGCTGTTCTTCGAATCCTGCACGACGATCTGCGACGCCTGCGAGATGCCGGCGAGCAGCTTGTGCGTGGAGTGCGTTGCGTACACCATCGCGCCGATGCGCGGACGGCCCGCGCCGATGGCGTGCATGTCCTGATAGAACTCGTGGAATTCGGCGTGCGGCAGCCACGCTTCGTCGAAGTGCAGCGTGTCGAGCCATTCGCCCAACATCTCCTTGATCATCTCGACGTTGTAGATCACGCCGTCGTAGGTGCTTTGCGTGATCGTCAGAATGCGCGGCTTCAGGTTCGGGTTCTTCGCGAGCGCTTCGCGCGCGAACGGGTTCGCCTCGATCTTCTTGCGGATGTTCTCCGGTTCGAACTCGCTGCGCGGAATCGGGCCGATGATGCCGAAGTTGTTGCGGGTCGGCGTCAGGAACACCGGTATCGCGCCGGTCATCGTGATCGCGTGCAGGATCGACTTGTGGCAGTTGCGGTCGACCAGCACGATGTCGCCCGGCGCCACCGTGCCGTGCCAGACGATCTTGTTCGAGGTGGAGGTGCCGTTGGTCACGAAGAACACGTGGTCGGCGCTGAAGATGCGCGCGGCGTTGCGCTCCGAGGCCGCGACCGGACCGGTATGGTCGAGCAGCTGGCCCAGTTCGTCGACCGCGTTGCAGACGTCGGCGCGCAGCATGTTCTCGCCGAAGAACTGGTGGAACATCTGGCCGAGCGGGCTCTTCAGGAACGCGACGCCGCCCGAGTGACCCGGGCAGTGCCACGAGTACGAACCTTCTTCCGCGTACTGCACCAGTTCCTTGAAGAACGGCGGCGCCAGCGAGTCGAGATACACCTTCGCCTCGCGGATGATATGGCGCGCGACGAACTCCGGCGTGTCCTCGAACATATGGATGAAGCCGTGCAGCTCGCGCAGGATGTCGTTCGGCAGATGGCGCGAAGTGCGCGTTTCGCCGTACAGGAAGATCGGAATATCGGCGTTGCGGCGGCGCACTTCGGTCACGAACGCGCGCAGCGCGACGATCGCGGCGGCAAGCTCGGGCGTCTCGCCTTCGACGACCACGTTATCGACGTACGGCAGCAGCTCATCGTCGTCGATCGACAGGATGAAGCACGACGCGCGGCTCGACTGCTGCGCGAACGAAGTCAGATCGCCGTAGCTCGTCAACCCGAGCACTTCCGCGCCTTCTTTCTCGATGGCTTCGGCCAACGCCC
Source organism: Paraburkholderia sp. UCT2 (assembly GCF_014397665.1). Taxonomy (NCBI): domain Bacteria; kingdom Pseudomonadati; phylum Pseudomonadota; class Betaproteobacteria; order Burkholderiales; family Burkholderiaceae; genus Paraburkholderia; species Paraburkholderia sp. UCT2. The sequence continues at coordinate 174,544 of NZ_VZQO01000005.1, read as the reverse complement.
GGATGCCGGAACCCGAGATGTTCTCGGAGCGGAAATCTTCGTCGATGATGACGACGGGGAAACGGAACTTCATGGGCGATTCTCCAAAAAGAAAACGACCGCTGCGTTACGTAAAAAGCGCAGCGGTCACCCGAATAACTGGTGGGTCAAGACGCTGCCGGCGTCACGTTTTCGGCAACGTGACGCCGTGCTGACCTTGATACTTGCCGCCGCGATCCGCGTACGACGTTTCACAAATCTCGTCGCTTTCGAAAAACAGCACCTGGGCGACGCCTTCGTTCGCGTAAATTTTCGCAGGCAAAGGTGTCGTATTCGAGAACTCGAGCGTGACGTGGCCTTCCCATTCCGGCTCGAACGGCGTCACGTTGACGATGATCCCGCAGCGCGCGTAGGTCGATTTGCCGAGGCACACGGTCAGCACGCTGCGCGGAATACGGAAATACTCGACCGTGCGCGCGAGCGCGAACGAGTTCGGCGGGATGATGCAGACGTCGCCCTTGAAATCGACAAACGACTTCTCGTCGAAGTTCTTCGGATCGACGATCGTCGAGTTGATGTTGGTGAAGATCTTGAATTCGTCGGCGCAGCGGATGTCGTAGCCGTAGCTCGAGGTGCCGTAGCTGACAATCTTCCGGCCGTCTTCGGAGACGCGAACCTGATCGGGCGCAAACGGCTCGATCATCTTGTGCGACTCGGCCATGCGCCGGATCCACTTGTCAGATTTGATGGTCATAGGTGAGAGCTGCTCGACGTGAATATCAGGTGTGACGAAAGATAGATGAAAACGGCCGGCGGCGGCGCCCAGCCGGCAAAGGCCGCTTATTTTACGCGATCACGGAGACGCTGCCGCAGATGGCGCGAGGCGCGCCCGATGAAGGGGGTCCGCCGACCGGCACGACGCCGTTGCGGGACGGGCGCGGCGAAAGCGCGCTCGCGCTTCACTGCTGGCGAATCACGCCGCAGGCGATCGCCGCGCCCGCGCCATGCTGAGGGTAAGCGTAGGGATCGGTCGCATCGCGGTGGAGCAGTACCGCGCGCTGCAGCACCGAGCGGATGCCGTCGAGCGACACGTCCGGCGCGACGATGAAGCCGGTGGCCACGCCGTTCGCGTCCGCATGGATGTTGCCGAGATCGCCCTCGACGCGCGCGCCGGCCTTGAGCCGTTCGGCCGCCGGCGAAAACACCGGACCGGCGCTGGAGCCGTCGGCGGCGTTGCAGTCGCCGCGCTCGTGCACCTGCAGCGCGTGGTCGCTATTGGGCGGCAAGCCCGTGAGATTGTAGGTGACCTGGACGCCGTCCGAGCGCTCGATAAAGGTCACGAGACCGTGCGCCTGATTGCCCACGGTGGGCAGCAGTTGCGCGTCGGCGCGCTTTTCCTGTGGTCTCAGGAATACGCCACAGCCGCTCAACAGCACACAGCCGGCAGTCAGGACGATGAACGCATGTACCGCGTGCCCGTCGATTCGTTTTCCCATGCGATCCTCTTGTCGGCCTGGCGGCTGCCCCTGCGGCCGCCGAGCCGAACTCGTGAAGTCGACATGATACCGCGAGAGTTCGTGAAAATAGGGATCGAGATCACCCCTAATCCCTCGCCCGAACGGCCGCTCAGGTGTTCTGCACGACGATGTTCGGAAACTTCGAGCTCATGTCGCGCGCGCGTTCGGCGATATGCACCGCGACCTTGCGCGCGATCGAGCGATAGAGCTCCGCAATGCGCCCGTTCGGGTCCGCGACGACCGTGGGACGGCCCGAGTCGGCCTGCTCGCGGATCGTGATGTCGAGCGGCAGGCTGCCGAGCACGTCGACGCCATACTCCTTGCCCATGCGCTCGCCGCCGCCGGCGCCGAAGATGTGCTCCTCGTGCCCGCAATTCGAACAGATGTGCAGGCCCATGTTCTCGACGATGCCGAGAATCGGGATGCCGACTTTTTCGAACATTTTGAGGCCCTTCTTCGCGTCGAGCAGCGCAATGTCCTGCGGCGTCGTGACGATCACGGCGCCCGTAACCGGCACGCGCTGCGCGAGCGTCAGTTGGATGTCGCCGGTGCCCGGCGGCATGTCGACGATCAGATAGTCGAGTTCGTGCCAGTTGGTCTGGCGCAGCAGCTGTTCGAGCGCCGAGGTCGCCATCGGGCCGCGCCACACCATCGGGTTGTCCGCCTCGATCAGGAAACCTATCGAGCTGGCCTGCACGCCGTGGCCGGTCATCGGGTTCATCGATTTGTCGTCGGGCGATTCGGGGCGACCCTCGATGCCGAGCATGGTGGGCAGCGACGGGCCGTAGATGTCGGCGTCGAGAATGCCGACCGCCGCGCCCTCGCTCGCGAGCGCGAGCGCGAGATTCACGGCGGTCGTGCTCTTGCCGACGCCGCCCTTGCCCGAGGCAACCGCGACGATGTTCTTCACGCCGGGCAGCAGTTTCACGCCGCGCTGCACGGTGTGTGCGGCAATCTGTTGCGAAACCTCGACGCGCACGTTCACGACGCCGGGCACCGCGCGCAACGCGTCGGCGAAGCGCTGGCGGATCGCGTCGAACTGGCTTTTCGCCGGGTAGCCGAGCGTCACCTGAAGGTTGACCGCGTCGCCCTCCACAACCACGTTGCGGATGCTCTTCGCGGCCGCGTACGGCGCGCCCGTGTTGGGGTCAGTGACGGCCGCGACGGCGGCGTCGACCAAAGCCCGATCGATACTCATTGATACTCCGTGGGGAAGAGGTGCGGCGCGGCGAGATGGACCGATCGGCCACGCGGCGGAATTTGCAAGAAATTGTTATGCGGCATTGCGAAAATCGAATGTGCCGGGCACCCTTCGGGGCACGCGGGACGCCGTAGGGTCGCATCGCTGTGTGTTTCAGGCACTATTGTAGTGTCTGACGGCACACGGTGCCCGAAGACCCTTCTTCGCTGTAGGACCGCGCGAAGCAAGGCGCAGGAATCGTTCCCGAACTTTCTGAGTGGTCGGTGCATTGCCGTAATGTTCGCTGCATAGACTGACCGCTACCCGCTGGCTTATTCGCACTCGAAAGGAAACCAAAATGAATGCAAGAATCATGACTCGCGTGGCCGTATTCGCCGTGGCCGGCTCGCTGGTGGCAGGCTGCGCAACCCAACAGGGCACCAACACAGCAGTCGGCACCGGCGTGGGCGCTGGTGCCGGCGCGGCGATCGGCGCGATCTTCGGCGGCGGCAAGGGCGCGGCGATCGGCGCGGCCACCGGCGCCGCGGTGGGCGGCATCACCGGCTACAACTGGGACAACATCCGCAACCGCATGTCGGGCGCGACCAAGGGAACCGGCACGCAGATCACCGAGCAACCGGATGGCTCGCTCAAGCTGAACATCCCGAGCTCGGTCACGTTCGACACCAGCAGCTACGCGATCAAGCCGTCGTTCGCACCGGTGCTCGACCAGCTCGCGCAGACGCTGCAGCAGAATCCGGAAGTCGTCGCGTCGGTCGTCGGCCATACGGACAGCACCGGCTCGCTGCAATACAACGAGACGCTGTCGGTCAATCGCGCGCAGAGCGTGACCGGCTATCTGGCGCAACGCGGCATCGCGCCGCAGCGCCTGTCGGCCACCGGCATGGGCCCGAACCAGCCGATCGCCGACAACAACACCGAAGCCGGCCGTGCGGCCAACCGTCGCGTCGAGATCTATCTGCGCGCCACGGCCCAGCACGCGACCCAATAAGGGCAAGTCTCAAGGAGAAGGCGCCGCCGGGCCGGCCGGGCTTCAGCCGCACGCGCCCGGCTTGCGGGCGGGACGAGCCGCCGGACCGGTTTGTCGACGGATCGAAAAAAATTTCGAACTCTGCGGAAAATCCGCGGTCTGTCTTTACGGTACGTGGCTGGCGAAGCCATCACGTCACCATTCTCCTCTTGTCGTTGTTGCTCCGGGGTTTATCGACCCCGGTTTTTTTTTGCCCGCGCGGTTTTGCACCCCCGCTTCGCCAGGCATCGTTCCTGGCGGTCCGCCACCGCAGCGCCCGCCCCTATCCCCCTCTGTTCCGCGCGTCCAGCCCGCCGCGCCCGGTCCGCGTGCGGCGTGCGCCCTGCTAAAATCACCGTTTCGTCCCACCGCAGGCACCCCCGATCCTTATGTCAGCACCCGCCACCGACCTCCCAGCAGGCGCGCCGCCCGGCCGCCGTCAGATTCTCGTCACGTCGGCCCTTCCTTATGCGAACGGGCAGATTCATATCGGCCATCTGGTCGAATATATCCAGACGGACATCTGGGTCCGGGCGCTGCGAATGCACGGCCACGAGGTCTACTACGTCGGCGCAGACGACACGCACGGCACGCCGGTGATGCTGCGCGCGGAACAGGAAGGTCTGACGCCGAAACAGCTGATCGATCGCGTCTGGCTGGAACACAAGCGCGACTTCGACAGCTTCGGCATTTCGTTCGACAACTACTACTCAACCGACTCCGACGAAAACCGCGTGCTCAGCGAAAACGTCTACCTCGCGCTGAAGGAAGCGGGGCTGATCGACGCGCGCGAGATCGAACAGGCGTACGACCCGGTCAAGGAAATGTTCCTGCCGGACCGCTTCATCAAGGGCGAGTGCCCCAAATGCGGCGCCAAAGACCAATACGGCGACAGCTGCGAGGTCTGCGGCTCGACCTACCAGCCCACCGAGCTCGTCAATCCGTACTCGGTCGTCTCGGGCGCGACGCCGATTCGCAAGACCTCGACGCACTACTTCTTCCGCCTGTCCGATCCGCGCTGCGAGAACTTCCTGCGCGCCTGGGTCGGCGGCCTCGCGCAGCCGGAAGCGACCAACAAGATGCGCGAATGGCTCGGCGACGCCGGCGAAGCCAAGCTCGCCGACTGGGACATCTCGCGCGACGCGCCGTACTTCGGCTTCGAGATTCCGGGCGCGCCCGGTAAGTATTTCTACGTGTGGCTCGACGCGCCGGTCGGCTACTACGCAAGCTTCAGGAACCTCGCCGAAAAGCGCGGCCTCGACTTCGACGCGTGGGTCCGCAAGGGCTCGACGGCCGAGCAGTACCACTTCATCGGCAAGGACATCCTGTATTTCCACACGCTGTTCTGGCCCGCGATGCTCGAGTTCTCGGGCCATCGCACGCCGACCAACGTGTTCGCGCACGGCTTTTTGACCGTCGACGGCGCGAAGATGTCGAAGTCGCGCGGCACCTTCATCACCGCGCAAAGCGTGATCGACACCGGCCTGAATCCGGAATGGCTGCGCTACTACTTCGCGGCCAAGCTGAACAGCACGATGGAAGACCTCGACCTGAATCTCGACGACTTCCAGGCGCGCGTGAACAGCGATCTGGTCGGCAAGTACGTGAACATCGCGAGCCGCGCGGCCGGCTTCCTGATCAAGCGCTTCGACGGCCGCGTGCAGGACAGCGCGATGCATCATCCGCTGCTCGGCACGCTGCGCGCGGCGCTGCCGCAGATCGCCACGCACTACGAGGCGCGCGAGTACAGCCGCGCGCTGCGTCAGACCATGGAGCTCGCCGACTCGGTCAACGCCTACGTCGATACCGCCAAGCCCTGGGATCAGGCGAAAGACCCGGCCAACGCGGTCGCGCTGCACGAGACCTGCAGCGTCAGCATCGAGGCGTTCCGTCTGCTGTCGCTGGCCCTGAAGCCGGTGCTGCCGAAGCTCGCCGAAGCGGTCGAGGCTTTCCTCGGCATCGAGCCGCTCGTGTGGGCCGACGCCACCGTGCCGCTCAGCTCGGCGCGCCCGATCAACGCGTACAAGCATCTGATGACGCGCGTCGATCCGAAGCAGATCGAGGCGCTGCTCGCGGCCAATCGCGACTCGCTGCAGGCCACGCCGGAAGCGGCGCCGGCCGACGCGAAGGCCAAGGCGAAGGCCCACGCCAAGGCCGTCGCCGCGAAGGAAGAAGAGGCCGGCATCATCACGATCGACGACTTCGCGAAGGTCGATCTGCGCATCGCGAAGATCGTCGACTGCAAGGCGGTGGAAGGCTCGGACAAGCTGCTGCAACTGACGCTCGACGTCGGCGAAGAGAAGACCCGCAACGTGTTCTCGGGCATCAAGTCCGCGTATCAGCCGGAGCAGCTGATCGGCAAGCTGACCGTGATGGTCGCGAACCTGGCGCCGCGCAAGATGAAGTTCGGCATGTCCGAGGGCATGGTGCTGGCGGCATCGGCGGCGGACGAGAAGGCCGAACCGGGCCTCTACGTGCTCGAGCCGCATAGCGGCGCGAAGCCCGGCATGCGCGTGAAGTAACGCGCGGCGCCTTTGGGCGCCTCGCCCCACCTCGCCGCAGGCAGGTATGACGAAAACGGCACGCTTCCAGGCGTGCCGTTTTTTTATGTTGCCCGCGTCACCACGAGATCCGGTCGAAGCGCCGCGTGTACAGCACGTCGGCGCCATAGAACGTGCCGCCATACACGACCAGCGACCAGTATCGCGTCAGATTGATCGTCGCCTTGATCGCATTGCTCGCCGACTGCAACCCCTGCTCGTAGCCGATCACGAGCCGCTCGTTGATCGCCTTCGACACCATCACGACTTGCGGATCGGTCAGGCCGACCTCGCTGCGGCCGATCGAAAACTCGTCGAGCCCGACGGTCTGCGCGATCCGCTGACCCGTCGCGCTGCCGAGCAGCGCGAGCGCGGTCGTCATCGTGCTCTGCTGGCCGAGGTTGTTGCCCTGGTCGGTGCCGTGGCCGAACAGCAGCCACGACAGTTTTTCGTTGTCCGGCACGCTTGGCTCCGACACGAGCCGCGCGACCGGCGCCTGCAGCGTGCCCGTTACCTGTACGCCGGCCTCGACCTGCTGGTTGCGGCGCATCGCGAGAATGTTGATGCCCGGATTCGTGACCGGCCCGTTGAACGTGAAGAAGCCGTTCTCGATCGCGAGCTTGCGGCCGAACGCGGTGTAGGTCGAACCCCGCGTGACGCGCACGTTGCCGACCGCGCGCAGCGGCGTATTCGGCGCGCTCGTCGCGGTGATCGTGCCGGCGAGGCCGAGATCGGCGCCCTTCCCACGGAAGCGGAAGTCGTTGCCGAGGCCGATCTCGATGTTCGCGCGTGGCGCGAACGGGCTCGCCGGCGGCTGGCCGCCTTCGCTCGGACGCGGCCGGCCGCCCGAGCGCGTGCCGTCCGGGCGGATGATCACGACGTCGTCGCCGAGGCTCGGCGCGGCCTGCTCGGGCAGATCGAACCGCGCGCTGTCGACCACGAACTTGCCGTCGATCACGGGGCCGCGCTCCACGCCGCCGTTCGAGATGTTCGCACTGCCCGACAGCGACAGATGGCGGTCCGGCGACGCGAACACATCGAGCTTGTCCGCGACGATGCTCGCGGTCATGTCGGGCTCCGAGCTGTCGAGACGCACGCGCCCAGTCGCGCGCAGCGTGCCGCTCGCGCCGTGGAACTCGACCTGCTGGAAGTCCACAGTGTTCTGCGACAGCGCGATGCGCACGACCCCGTCCTTCAGTTGCACGCCCTGGCTCACGACCGTCGCGGACAGACCCTCGCCGGTCAGCGAGCCGGTCACGTTCGGTTTCGCGACCGTGCCGCCGAGCGCGAGCTTCAGCGCGAGATGGCCGTCGAGCAGATAGCTGGGGCCGAGCAGGCCGCCCGTCGTGCGCAGCGACGGCACGTTCGCGTTCACGTTGCCCGACAGCGCGCTTTGCGGATCGACGCTCAACATGCCGTCGCGCAGTACGAGCGGCGTGTGCGCGTCGGCATCGATCACGCCGACGCGGCTCGCCTGCGCATGCACGGTCGCATTGAGCCGGTTGCCGCCGGTGAATTCGGCGCGCGCGCGGATGTCGCCAATGCCCATCGACGAGAGCCCGCGGCCGATCTCGACCGTCACGTCGCCGCTGCGCCGGCGCAGCTCGATGTGGCCGCTCGCCGTCGCGCCGAGCGAGAAGTCCCAGTCGCCGTCGAACACGAGGTCGGTGCGCACGGCGGGCGGCTCGCCGGTAATCTGGTGACGCAGCTCCTGCAAGTGCGCGAGCGACACATCGGTCAGGCTGCCGGCCGACTGGATGCGGCCGCGATCGAACGCGAATGACTTCAGGGTCAGCACCGAGCCTTCGATCGTCAGGCGCGTCGCGCCGAGCGTGAGGTGCCCCGGCCCGGCGCTGAGCGCGAGCGGCGATTCGAGATTGAGCGCCGGCGTGCCGCGATTCTGCAGACGCGTGACGGTGCCGTCCCAGCGCGAGCCGTCGCGCGTGTCGGTCAGCTTGCCGTTGGCGGCGAGCGTCAGATCGAGCGGTCGGTCCAGCAGCTTGCCGGTCGCGGCGGCTTCGAGCGTGTGGTTCGCGCGTGTGCCGGACAGGCGGGCGGTCAGCGTGGCGAGGTCGACGCCGCCCGCGTTGACATTGCGCGCGTCGGTCGTGAACGCGAGCGCGCCGTTCGCGCCGTCGCGCAACTCGGCGTGGCCTTCCGCATGGCCGATGCGGTTGCTCGCGAACACGACGCTGTCGGCCTTGTAATTCAGCGTGACGTTCGGATGCGCGAACGAGCCGGTAATGTCGCCGTCCGCGGCGACCGCGCCCGCGAGGCCGAAGCCCAGCCGATCGAGCTGCGGCGCGTCGATGCCGAAGCGCAGCCGGTCGCCGGCCGCGCCGAAGCTGCCTTGCAGATTCACCCGGTTGCCCGCCACCGAAAGATTCGCGTGGCTCGGCAGGATTCGCGAGCCGGCCAGCTGGATCATGCCGCCGCCCGTGAGCGGCAGGTCGTTGTAGACGCTCGGACCGAGCGTGAATTCGGCGCGCGTCGTGAAGACCGGCGCGAGCACACCTGCTGCCGTGACCGTGGCGTTCACGCGCGCCTCGATCCTGCGCGCTGGCGGACCTGCATGCGCGGCTGCGCGTGGCGCAGGGCTCGCGCGATGCGCGGGCGGTGGCGTCCTGCGCTCGAGCACTTCGGTCTGCGCCGCGGCCTGCGCGGTGTTCTTCGCGATGGCGGCGGCCTGATCGCCGGGCGCCGCGCTCTTCGCGCCGGCGGTGCTGCCCACGAGCGCCGCGGCTTGCGCTTGCCGCTCGCGTTGCGCGCCGCTCGCGGCGGACGCGCCGGATGTCGTGACAGGCGTGCGGGCGGGCATCTGCGAGGTCAGCGACAGCGGATCGAAATCGGTCAGTTGCGCCTTCAGGTTGTAGGTCGAGTTCTCATCGTGCTTCAGCGCGCCCGATAGATCGATGCGGCCACGGCCCGACGTGACGCGCACGTCGTTGAAGCTGATGCGTGCGGGGTCGAACGTAATCTTGCCTTGGGCGCGCAGCGCGGCGGCGGGGTCGGCGAGATCGAGCGTCAGGGTCTGGATGTCGTCGTTCAGGCGGATGCCGATCGGGCCGGACAGCTGCGTCGGCCGCACGGTCGCCTGCAGCGCGTTCAGGTCGAGCCGCGCGACGCTCAGATCGAGCCGGCCGTGCCGGCCGCTCAGCGCACCGCCGCCGGTGAGCGTCGCGTTGCGCACGAGCCGCACGTTCAGGTTCGAGATGCTCTGCGTGTGGGCGTCGAGGCGCACGTCGGCGTTCGCATCGATCAGCGGCAGCAGTTTCTGGTCGATTGCGCCGGGTTTCGCGTTGACGATCGAGACATGGCCGGCGACGGCGAAACCCGCCGCCGGTTTGGCCGGCGCGTGGTGGTCGCCGAAGATGTGGTGCGGATGGCTGGCGGCCGACGGTTTGGCCGCGCTGGCTGTGCCAGGCGCGGTCGCCGCGCCCTGCTCGACCGGCTGCAGCTCCGCGCGCACCGCCAGATCGGCCAGCGGCGCACCCGGCGCGAAAGCCTGCGGATTCACATGATCGAAGCTCAGCGTCGCGCGCTGCAACGGCACCGCGGCGAACGGCGCCGCTTCGACCCGCGCGTGGCCGGCGAGCTTCATGCCGCTCGCATCGAGCTCGGCGACGAGCTGCTCGAGCGTGCCGCTCAGGTGGCCGGCCACCTGCACCGCTTCATCGTTGACCTTGCCCGCATAACCGACTTCGCCGGTGAGCGGAAACGGCCGCACGCCATCGAGTTTCGCCGCTGCCGTCAGCGCCCCGAACGGCGTATCGAGCCGATCGATCGCGGCCTCGTGATGACGCCCGTCGCTGCGTCCATGAAACGCGAAGCTCGACAGCTCCGTCGTCGACGCGCCCTGGTGCAGCAGCAGCCGCTCGACCTGCACGTCGCGGATCTCCAGCTGCATCGGTAGCTGCAGATCCTGCGGCAAGCTCAGCGGCTCGCTGGTGCTCGCCGACGACGGGCCGACGCGCGCCTCGATCGTGCCGACGTGCAGGTAGTCGATCGTGAACCGCCACGGCTCGCGCGCGAGCGCCCAGCTGCCCGCGACGCGGTCGATCTCGATGTCGGTGCCGCTGCCGTCGAGGCTGCGCCAGCGCACGTCGCGCAGTTGCACGCCGCGCGCGAGCGTGCCGCCGTCGAGCGTGCCGGCGAGCCGGCCGCCGAGCAGCTTCACAGCCGCGTGCCACGCGTACGCGGTGCCGCGCTCGGTCGTCAGCGCCCCGTACAGCAGACCGAGCGCGAGTGCGGCGAGCAGTACCAGCATGACCACTGTGCCCGCGACCGACTTCAGCAGCCGGCCCCAGCGCCGCTTCGGCGGCGGCGTGTCGGGCGGCTGCTGCCCATCCGGCGGTCCTGGCGGCATGGCGCCGGGCGGCTGCGCGGGGGGCGGGGCGGTGACGTCGGTGGTCATGCGTGAATACGGTGGCAAATAAGGTAGTGGGTTGTCGTCAAAACGTCAGAACGCGATGCCGAGCGTGATATACGGCCGCACCCGGTTATCGCGGATCCCGTAAGCGACATCGAGATTGACCGGGCCGACCGGGCTGCGCCAGCGCGCGCCGACGCCGGCGCCCGGATAGAAAACTTTTTCGCCCCAGGTGTCGGTCGCGGTGCCGATGTCGAAGAACACGGCCGCGCCCCAGTTGTGCGAGAACCAGTGCTGGTATTCGGCCGCGCCCGTCACCAGGTACTTGGTCGGCAGGATCGAGCCGGCGACGTTGTTACCGATGCTCTGGAAGCCGTAGCCGCGCACCGAGTTCGAGCCGCCCGCGCGAAACAGCAGCGACGCCGGAATGCCCCTCGAGCTGCCGCTCGTGAATACGCCGCCGAGCTCGGCGCGGATCAGCACGATGTCGTCGACGCCGATCGGGAAATACTGCTGGCCGCGCGCGTAGCCGCGGATGAACGACTGGTCGGCGAGCAGACTTTTCACCGCGAAGCCCGCCTCGACGTGAATCAGGTTGCCGCGGCGCGGGAACAGCGGGTCGTCGGTGTCGCGCCGCGTCCACGACCACCCCGGCACCAGCGCGTGCGCGCGGGTCGGCGGCGCCGCGTTCTGGTCGAGCTGATCGTCGTAGAACAGCAGCGAATAGCTGTAGTCGAGGAACTGCGACGTGCGCGAGCGCTGCACGCCGCCGCGGATGCTGTAGATGCGCGTGTCGGAGACGTCGGTGGTCGTGTACGACGCGAGCACGCTATTGGTCCACCCGTGCTGGCCCGGCGGCATCGACAGCTGGATCTGCCCGTATTGCTGCGTCTTGTCGGCGCGGCCCTCGACCGTGAACGGCCACGCCGCGCCGAACGTGTTCAGATACGTGTAGCCGCCCTGCACGAGCGGGCCGTTGTCGGTCGAATAGCCGACGCCGCCGCGGAAGCTGTGATACGGAAACTCCGACACCTTCACGTGCACCGGCGTGTCGAGCGGCTTGGCGGGGTCGTTGTCGAGGTCGATCGCGACGCTCGCGAAGTACGGCGTGTTCTGCAGTTGCCGCTGCAGTTCGGCGACAGTGCGCGTGTCGTAGATATCGCCCGGCGAGATCGGATTGACGTTGTGGACGATGCGCTCCGGATAGCGCTTCGTGCCCTGCACGTCGAGTTGGCCCATCGTGAAGGTCGGCCCGCTGTCGTAGATCACCGACAGCTTCGCCGTGTTCGTGCGCGGATCGATCAGCGCCTCCGAGTGGTAGATCTTCGCGGCGAGGTAGCGGCGCGATTGCAGCTCGCGCAGCGACGCGTTCTTCGCGTCGTCCCAGGCGCCCTGCGAGAACGGCTGGCCCTCGTGCAGCGAGAACGCGAAGCGCGTCGCGTTTTCGCGCGATGGGTGTTCGGTCAGCACCGCGCCGCGAAACGACAGATCGACCGACGTGACTTTGGTCTGCGGGCCCGGCTCCACGCGCACGGTGACCTGCCGCAGGTTGTCGACGGTGCGCACGTCGGTGCTGACGAGCGGCGAGAAATAGCCCTGCGTCGCGGCGAGATCGCGCACCTGCTGTGGCGTCGCGGTGATCAGGAACGAGAACTGGTCGTCGGTGACGTCGGGCCGCTTCGCGAAACGCGAGATATCGAGGTGCTGTTCGAGCAGCCGGCGCAGCGCGCGCGGCTCGGCGACCACATCGACCTTGTAGCTCGGTGCCTTGCTCGCCGCGTGAGCCTTGCCCGCGGCGAGCAGCAACATCAGGAGGCCGAGGCCGATGGCGAGCGACACACGCAGCCAGCACCGCGCGAGCGCCTCGCGCTCACGCGCGCGCCCGCGCGCCTGGCCGGTCTCGCCGCGCAACGCACGCGGCATGTCGATCGTACCTCCCGCCAAACAGGACCTCCGGCCTCAATGAGTGAATTCTCGCGCCCCGGCCGCGCATGCGTTCAAGGCATGCTATTTGACCACATCGCGACCCCGATCGGCCTGTCTCGTGCCCCTGGCGGAGCTCCGCGCTTCATCTCAAAAATGGGCGGCCCGCGGCGATTTTCGACCGCCCGCGACGCATGCGGTAAAATCGCGGACGACGGCGCCCTCCCCGCGGCACCGCGCAGCGGCCAGCCCGAGAGCCGCCACCCTACCCACCACGGACGTCGAGCCATGTATCAATCGGACATCACCCAGTTCCTGAACCAGCTCAAGCAACAGAAGCCCAATCTGGAGGCCGAGCAACGCAAAGGCCGCGCACTGCTGTGGGACAAACAGCCGATCGATCTGGAAGAGCGCGCCGAACAGAAAACTTCGCGCGTGCAGCAGACGCCTTACTCGTACTACCAGAACTTCTAAGCTCCCCAGTCACGCCGACGATGAGTCACGCTGACGAGGTGCATGGTCCGCTTCACGGCCCGATACACGGCCCGGTTCACGGCCCCGTACACGGCCCAGCGCCGGCACCGTCCGACACCGCGCTTTCCACGCCCGCGACCGATTCGACGCCCGACACGGTCGACGGCGTCGCGTTCGCGCGTCTGTACGGCGAGCCGCTGTTCAAGCTGCCGAACGACCTGTACATCCCTCCGGACGCGCTCGAGGTATTCCTCGAGACCTTCGAGGGGCCGCTCGACCTGCTGCTGTACCTGATCCGCAAGCAGAACTTCAACGTGCTCGACATCCCGATGGCGGATGTCACCGTGCAATATCTCGGCTACGTCGAGCAACTGCGCAAGACCAATCTCGAACTCGCGTCCGAGTATCTGCTGATGGCCGCGATGCTGATCGAAATCAAGTCGCGCATGCTGCTGCCGGTCAAGAAGGCCGACACCGGCGAGGAAGCCGAAGACCCGCGCGCCGAACTGGTGCGCCGCCTGCTCGAATACGAACAGATGAAGCTCGCCGCGCAACGCATCGACCAGTTGCCGCAGCTTGGGCGCGATTTCCTGCGCGCCGAGGTCTACATCGAGCAGAGTGTCACCCCGCGCTTCCCGGACGTGAACAGCGACGACCTGCGCGCCGCGTGGGCCGACGTGATCAAGCGCGCGAAGCTGGTCCAGCATCACAAGATTTCACGCGAGGAATTGTCGGTGCGCGAGCACATGAGCCTGATCCTGCGGCAGTTGCAGAATGCGCGCTTCATCGAGTTTTCCGATCTGTTCGACACGAGCCGCGGCGTGCCGGTCGTCATCGTGAATTTCATCGCCGTGCTCGAGCTGTGCCGTGAATCGCTCGTCGAAATCACCCAGGCGGAGCCGTTCGCGCCGATTTACGTGCGGCTGGCGTATCTACCGGCCTGAGCGCTGAATGACGGCCGCTTGACGGCCGGACCGCGGCCGGACCGTGGAAATCTCGCTACGAACACCGTCGCAGCGAAGCCTGGCGGGCCTCAGCGGGGAGTGCGCAGCAAGCGCGCCGCGCGCCGCTCGGAAGTGCTCCGCGTTTCGGTGCGTCCGCTGCCCAAATCCACTACAATCCGCGCTCCGAACCCGTCATTTGCCGGTGAGGCGATGACCCGCACGATTCCGCCAGGTGTCGCGCCAACCGGATCGCGCGCCGCGCGAGCCTATCCCTGTCCGATCATGAAAGTCATCAGCTCGATCCATGAATTGCGCGACCAGTTGCGCGGCCAGAATCGCACGGCCTTCGTGCCGACGATGGGCAACCTGCACGAGGGCCATCTGTCGCTGATGCGCCTCGCGCGCCAGCACGGCGACCCGGTCGTGGCGAGCATCTTCGTCAACCGCCTGCAGTTCGGCCCGAACGAGGATTTCGACAAATATCCGCGCACGCTCGAAGCCGACATCGAGAAGCTGCAAAAGGAAGGTGTCTACGTGCTGTTCGCGCCGACCGAAAGGGACATGTATCCGGAGCCGCAGGAATACCGCGTGCATCCGCCGCACGATCTCGGCGACATCCTCGAGGGCGAATTCCGCCCCGGCTTCTTCCACGGTGTGTGCACGGTCGTGATGAAGCTGATGTCGTGCGTGCAGCCGCGCGTCGCGGTGTTCGGCAAGAAGGATTACCAGCAGCTGATGATCGTGCGCCAGATGTGCCACCAGTTCGCGCTGCCGACCGACATCGTCGCCGCCGAAACCGTGCGCGACACCGACGGCCTCGCGCTCAGCTCGCGCAACCGGTTCCTTTCGGCCGCCGAACGCGCCGAGGCGCCGATGCTGGCCGCCGAACTCAATCGTGTGCGCGACGCGGTGCTCGCGGGCGAGCGCGACTTCGCGAAACTCGAAGAGTCGGCCAAAGCGACGCTCGCGGCGCGCGGCTGGAATCCCGATTACATCGCGATCCGCAAGCGCTCGAACCTGATCGCGCCCGGCGCGCAGGACGCCAGCGCACCGCTCGTGGTGCTGGCCGCCGCGAAGCTCGGCGCGACCCGGCTCATCGACAACCTCGAAATCTGACGCCGCAACCGCCCGCGCGAACACAGTTACACTGCGCAGTCATACAGGATTGGATTGATCATGCAACGCAATATGCTGAAGTCGAAGATTCACCGCGTCGCGGTCACGCACTGCGAGCTCCACTACGAGGGCTCGTGCGCGATCGACGAAGATCTGCTCGAAGCGGCGAACATCGTCGAAAACGAGCGTATCGACATCTGGAACATCAACAACGGCGAGCGCTTCTCGACCTACGCGATCAAGGGTGAGCGCGGCAGCGGCATGATTTCGCTGAACGGCTCGGCCGCGCGTCGCGCGCAGCTCGGCGATCTGGTCATCATCGCGGCGTTCGCGGTGGTCGACGAGGCGGAGTTGAAGGCGGGCTGGAAGCCGGACCTCGTGTTCGTCGATGAAAACAACAAGATCAAGGGCAGCCGCGACCACGTGCCCACGCAGGCCTGGAGCTGAGCGAAGCTCAGCTTGACGCTTGACTGATGGCGGGCAGCCCCCGCCTCAGCCCTTCTTCCCCGCGCCGTTCGTCCACTCGACGATCGGCTGCCACTGCTCCAGATCCTTCTCCACACGGCTTTTCGCGACGTCCCACAGCGTCAGGCCGTGCGCCGCGAGCTGCACGTAGTTCTGCGTGTCGCGCAGAAAACCGAGCACCGGCAGCTTCAATCCCTCGACGAAGCGATGCAGCTGCTCGGCCGAGCGCGTGCGCGCATCGACGCGCATGCCGACCACGCCGACCTCGATCGCGCCCTTCCTGACCGCCTTTTCCTTCGCCAGCCTCTCGAGAAATTCCTGGGTCGCGAGAATATCGAACAGCGACGGCTGCAATGGCACGATCACCTTGTCGGCGAGATCGAGCGCGATGTTCAGGCGATTGCCGTGCAGGCCGGCCGGCGTGTCGACGACCGCGTGCTCGAGGCCTTTCGGCGGCTTGGCCGGCGTGTCGGGATTGACCTCCCAGGTTTCGATGTTCGGCAGCGTGGCGGGCCGTAATTCGAGCCACGCATGCGCGGAGTGCTGCTTGTCGAGGTCGGCCAGCGCGACCCATTCGCCCGCCGCGGCGAAATAGCCGGCCAGATTAGTCGATAGCGTGCTCTTGCCCACGCCGCCCTTCGGATTCGCCACCACGATCACCGACATGAAATCTCCCGGAAAGAAGGCTGGACACCGCCAGCCGGTTTGCCGCGCTATTGCTCCGTCCCCGCCGATCCGCTGTGACCGGCGCCGGCGGGCTCCACGATCGCTGCCGTTCGAAGTTCGGTTTCCAGGGACGCCCACCGGTCCAGCCGTTGATAATATCGACAAATTCAGCGCGGCCGAAGCCCCCGCATCGCGAATCGGCCGCTCCAACCCGCCGTTTTTTTCGACAAGGACCTGAATCTCATGAGCAAACTGCGCCCGGAATACACCGTCGAACGCCTGCTGGAGCGCCAGAAGGGCACGCTGCCGGACCTGCTAGGCCTGCGCGTGCTGACCGTGGACCAAGGCACGCTGGTCGCCGAACTGACCGTGCGCGAGGCGCTGCTCGCGCCGAACGGCTTCCTGCACGCGGCCACGGTGATCGGCCTCGCCGACACCGCGTGCGGCTACGCGTGCATCGCGCATCTACCCGAAAACTCGCGCAACTTCACGACGATCGAGCTGAAGAGCAACTTCCTCGGCACCGCGACGCAGGGCACGATCCGCGCGGTCGCCAAGGGTGTGCACCTTGGGCGCAGCACGCAGGTCTGGGACGCGACGGTCACCGGTCCGGATGGTAAGACCATCGCACTGTTTCGTTGCACACAGATGGTGTTGTACTGAGCGAACCGCCCGCGCAGCAATTGCGTTCAAGCCGATGAAGGAGGCCGGCGCAAAGCGTCACCCCAGCGCCGCGAACAGCCTGCGCATATCGACGTGCCCGGCCAGCGTATCGGCCAGCCGCTCCAGCGACGCCTCGCGCAACGCCGGATAGTCGAGCCCTTCGGCATCGCTCAAACCCGCCCATGCGAGCAGCGCCGCGCACGCGGCCGGCGTGTCGAACAGGCCATGCACGTAGGTCGTGAGAATCTGGCCATCGGCGGACATCGCGCCATCGGGACGGCCAAAGTCCGCGCCGCCCTCGTGCGGGCCAGCGTGGTCGAGTCGCAGCGCCGGCGTGCCCAATGCCGGCCCGCGCGTCTCGCCCATATGAATCTCGTAGCCGGCGACGTCCGGCGTCCCGGGCAGCGCGAGGCGCCCGGTCACATTCTTCAGCGCCTTGTCGCGCGTGAGCACCGTCGCATAGTCGAGCCAGCCGAAGCCCGCGAAGGTGCCCGGCGCGCCCTCGACGCCATGCGGATCGGCGATCTCGCGGCCCAGCATCTGCATGCCGCCGCAGATGCCGATCACGCGGCCGCCGTAGCGCAGATGCCGCGCGAGCACGTCGTCCCAGCCCTGTGCGCGCAGAAACGCGAGGTCGTCCGGCACGTTCTTCGAGCCCGGCAGGATGATCAGATCGGCGGCCGGCGGCGGCGTACCCGCGCGCACATAGTGAAAATCGACCTGCGGATGCGCGCGCAACGCGTCGAAGTCGGTGTGATTGCTGATGTGCGGCAGCACCGGCACGACCACGCGCAGCAGACGGCGCGAATCAACGCTCGCCGCCGCGCGCAGCTCGGGCGGCAGCATGTCCTCGGCGTCGAGCGTCAGGCCATGCAGATACGGCACGACGCCGAGCACCGGCTTGCCGGTCTTCGCTTCCAGCCAGTCGAGCCCGGGCTTCAGCAGACCGATGTCGCCGCGAAAGCGGTTGATGATGAAGCCGCGCACGCGCGCCTGCTCGCTGTCGGACAGACACGCGAGCGTGCCGGTCAGGTGCGCGAACACGCCGCCGCGATCGATGTCGGCGACCAGCACGACCGGGCAGTCGACCGCCTCCGCGAAACCCATGTTCGCGATGTCGCGCTCGCGCAGATTGATCTCGGCCGGACTGCCCGCGCCTTCGACGAAAATCGTGTCGTACGACGCGCGCAGCCGCGCATACGACTCCAGCACCGCCTCGAACGCGACCGGCTTGTAGTCGTGATACGCGCGCGCGTCGAGATTGATGCGCGCCTTGCCGTGGATGATCACCTGCGCGCCGCGATCGCTGGTCGGCTTCAGCAGCACCGGGTTCAGATCGGTGTGCGCGTCGATGCCCGCGGCGAGTGCCTGCAATGCCTGCGCGCGGCCGATCTCGCCGCCATCGACGGTCACCGCGCTGTTCAACGCCATGTTCTGCGGCTTGAACGGCGCGACCCGCGCACCCGCGCGCCGCGCGAGGCGGCACAGTCCCGCAACCAGCGTGCTCTTGCCCGCGTCGGACGTGGTGCCCTGGATCATCAGCGTGCCGCGCGGCACGGGCAGGATGTCGGGAGGAATGGTCATTCGGGTCACGGCGGTGCAGGTGGAAGATGGACAGTGGCGTTGCAATGCAATCGAGCGGCATTATCCCATCGCGCCGGTACAATCATAAGATGACTCCCCGCGACCTCACCTTCGTCCTCGGCGGCGCCCGCTCGGGCAAGAGCGCGCATGCCGAGCGGCTCGCCAGCGACAGCGCCTTCCCCGTCACCTACATCGCCACCGCCCGCGTCACCGACGACGCCGAATTCAACGCGCGCATTGCGCATCATCGCGAGCGGCGGCCCGCGCATTGGGGGCTCGTCGAAGCGGACGACGACCTCGCCGGCGCGCTCGCGCAACACGACGCGCCGGGCCAGTGTCTGCTGATTGACTGCCTGACGCTGTGGCTCGCAAACCTGCTATGTCCCGCCGACGGCGCGGCGGCGCCGCTGTCGCACTACTACGAGCAGGCCGCCGCGTTCGAAGCGGCGCTCGCCGGCGCGCGCGGCAAGATCATCGTCGTCAGCAACGAGATCGGCCTCGGCGTCGTGCCGCTCGGCGAAGCCACGCGTCTTTACGTCGACGAACTCGGCCGCCTCAATCAGCGCATCGCCGCGTTGAGCAGCGCGGCCACGCTGATGGTCGCGGGTCTGCCGCTCGCGCTGAAAAGCGCGAGCCGCGCGTGATGCCGCCGCTGACCATGCCGCTGGTCGCGACGCTCGCGGTCGCGAGCGTCGCCGTCGACCGCTGGTTCGGCGAGCCGACCCGCCGGCATCCGCTGGTCGGCTTCGGCAACTGGGCGGCACGCATCGAGGCGCGCTTCAATCACGACCGGCGTCTGCGGCTCAGGGGCCTGCTCGCATGGGCGCTCGCGGTTCTGCCGCCGGTGTTGATCGCGTGGTGGCTCGTCGCCGTGCTGCCGTTGTTCGCGGCCTGCGCGCTGCATGTCGCGCTGCTGTGGTTCGCGCTCGGCGCGCGCAGCCTGCGCGATCACATCGCGCCGATCGCGCGGGCGCTCGGCCAACGCGATCTGGCCACGGCACGTGAGTTGACCGCACGGATCGTCTCGCGCGACACCGCGCAGTCGGACGAGGCCGCGCTCGCGCGCGCCGCGGTCGAATCGGCGCTCGAAAACGGCAACGACGCGATCTTCGGCGCGCTGTTCTGGTTCGCGCTCGCGGGCGGGCCTGGCGCGCTCGGCTTTCGCCTCGCCAATACGCTCGACGCGATGTGGGGTTATCGCACGCCGCGCTATCTGCGCTTCGGCTGGGCCGCCGCGCGCATCGACGACGTGCTGAACTGGATTCCCGCGCGCCTGACTGCCACGAGCTACGCGCTGCTCGGCGACACGCTGACCGCCTGGCGCTGCTGGCGCGAGCAGGCGCCGCGCTGGGACAGCCCGAACGCGGGCCCGGTGATGGCCGCCGGCGCCGGCAGCCTGAACGTGCTGATCGGCGGGCCGGCCGTGTATCACGGCACGCTCGAGCATCGGCCGACGCTGGGCTTCGGGCGTCCCGCCGAGGCGCGTCATGTGGGCGCCGCGTTGATGCTGGTCGAACGCACGGTGATTCTCTGGCTGGCCGTGCTGATCGTGCTGGCGTTGTTGAGCGTGCCGTTTCATGGTTGAGCGGAACGACGCGCGTAGCGATGGGATGAGCGCATGACCGACTGGACGCAACCGCGCGAGCACGCCGCAAGCGGCCCGATCGCGCACGGCGGCAACCTGCACGAAGCGGCGGCGCGCTACGGCATTGCGCACGCGCAGTGGCTCGATCTGTCGACCGGCATCAATCCGCACGGCTATCCGGTGCCGCCGCTGCCCGCCGACGCGTGGCGCCGTTTGCCCGACGAAGGCGACGGCTTCGCCGAGCGGGCCGCGCGCTACTACGGCGCGCCCGATGCCGCGCACGTGCTGCCCGTGGCCGGCAGCCAGGCGGCGATTCGCGCGCTGCCCGCGTTGCTGTCGCCTGCGACGGTCGGCATCGCGCCGCTGACCTACGGCGAGTACGCGCCCGCGTTCGCGCGCGCCGGACACGCGATCGCGCCGCTCGACGTGCATCGCGACACGCTGCCCGCCGCGCTCACGCACGTCGCGATCGTCAACCCCGACAATCCGACCGCCACGCATATCGATGCCGCCAGGCTGCTGCACTGGCACGCGCAGTTGCGCGAACGCGGCGGCACGCTGCTCGTCGACGAAGCGTTCGCCGATACGCTGCCGGCCGCGCGGGTCGCGTCGCTGGCGGCGCATACGCAGCGGGACGGGCTCGTCGTGTTGCGCTCGCCCGGCAAGTTCTTCGGGCTCGCGGGTGTGCGCGCCGGCTTCGTGCTGGGCGCGCCCGCATTGCTCGCCGCGTTGCGCGACAGGCTGGGGGCGTGGACCGTCAGCGGTCCCGCGCGTCATGCGGTGAGCGCCGCGTTCGACGATGCCGCGTGGCAAACGCGCATGCGTGAGCGGCTCATCGGCGACAGCGCGCGGCTTGCCGGGCTGTTGCATGCGCACGGTTTCGCGACACGCGGCACGCCGCTTTTCGCATGGACCGACGATGCGCGCGCCGCCGCGTTGCATGAAGCGCTCGCGCGGCGCGGCGTGTGGACGCGTCTTTTTCCGCCATCGCTTCGGGTGCCATCGGCCAGCGTGCGCTTCGGGCTGCCGGGCGACGAAGCCGAATGGACCCGCTTCGAGCAACAGTTGCAACAGGCGGTTGACTCGATCGATACCGCGCGGTCGAGTTAGCGCAGTGACCTTCGCACCCAAGCCGCTCAACGCTTCGTGATCCGCCCTCGCCCGATGATCCGCTTTGCATGTTCCATCCGCTTTGCCCCGCCCGCGCACGGCTTCATCCATTGGTTCGGCGCCGCAGCGCTCGCGCTGACCGCACTGAGCGCGCACGCCGCGATCACCGTCACCGACGACAGCGGCGCGACCGTCACGCTCGCCGCGCCCGCGCGGCGCGTGATCAGCCTCGCCCCGCACGTGACCGAATTGCTGTACGCCGCGGGCGGCGGCCCGAAGATGGTCGGCGCCGTGTCGTACAGCGACTATCCGCCCGAAGCGAAGCAACTCCCGCGCGTCGGCGACAACAAGGCGCTCGACCTCGAACGCATCGTCGCGCTGAAACCGGACCTGATCGTCGTATGGCGGCATGGCAACGCGCAGCGCCAGCTCGAACGCTTGCGCGAGCTACACGTGCCGCTCTTTTTCAGCGAGCCGCGCCGTCTCGACGATATCGCCGTGTCGCTGACCAGGCTCGGCCGGCTGCTCGGCACATCGGCGAGCGCGGATGCGGCGGCGGCCGCCTTCCGCGACGACATCGCCCGTCTGCGCGCGCGGTATGCGAACCGCCCGGCCGTCAGCGTCTTTTATCAGGTATGGGACCGGCCGCTGATGACGCTCAACGGCGAGCACATGATCAGCGACGTGATCACGCTATGCGGCGGCCGCAATGTGTTCGCGGACCTGCAGCCGCTCGTGCCGACCGTGTCGATCGAAGCGGTGCTCGCGGCGAATCCGCAGGCGATCGTCACCGCCGCGCCCGGCGCGACGCGGCCCGACACGATGCTGCCGCAACTCGACACATGGCGCGCATGGCCGGGCCTCGCGGCCGTCGCGAACAACAACCTGTTTGCGATCGACGGCGATCTGATCAATCGCCCCGCGCCGCGCATCGCGCAAGGCGCGCGGCAACTGTGCGAGGACCTCGAACTGGCGCGCTCGCGCAGCAAGCAGCCCGCGCCATGACGGCGCCGCGTGTGGCGAGAAAAAAGATCGGTTTTCCGGATGACCACGCGGGTCACGCATTCCATCGCACGAGCGACCACTGCAGCGTCTCGTCGTTACGTCGCAACCAGACGATCCCCGTCATATCTAGCGACCACTGCACGCAATGCGCGAGCGGCACCTCCAGCACCCACGACGCGATCGCGCGCATCACGCCCGCGTGCGTGACCACGTATGCGGGCGACAGCTCGCGCGTCAGCGCGAACGCATCGAACCACGCTCGCACACGCGCGACGAATTGCGCGACGCTCTCCCCGCCGTGCGCGCGCGCATGTTCGAAATTGGCGGCCCAGTCGTCGAGCAGCGCGCGATCGATCGTATCCCAGCGCTGCGCTTCCCACTCGCCGAAATCCATTTCCTTCAAGCGCTCGTCGTGGCTGACCACGCAGCCGAAGTCGTTCGCGATCTCGGTCGCTAGCGCGGCGCAGCGCGTAAGCGGACTCGTGATCAGCACACGCGGCGCCGGCACCTGCAAGCTCGCGAGCTTCACCGCCAACGCATTGGACGTGACCTCGGCGCTTTCCGCCAACGCGACATCACTATGGCCGTAACAAATCCCCGCCTCGAGCGCGACAGCGGGATGTCGAATCAGGACGATATCCATGCAAGCCCCACCAGGTAGATGCTCAATTCGAAGATCTGCTGCGCGAAGCCGAGGCAGTCGCCGGTATAGCCGCCGATGCGTCTGACGAAATAACGGCCCATCGCAAAGCGCAGCGCGAACAGCACAGCACACGTGAGCGCGGCAAAACGCCAGTCGGGCATGCCGGGGCCGTTCGGCCACAGCAGCCAGGGCAGCCCGAACAGCGCGGCGCACAGCAGCGCCGGCCCGCTCAAACGCTGCGCGACCGGCTTGGCTTTGCCGGCCGCGCGCACATAGTCGAGCGTGGCCAGGTAACTGATCGCGCACGCGCGGCTCGCGCCATGCGCCGCAAGCATCAGGCTTGCGGCACGCAGCGGTGGCAATGCCGCGAGCGTTTGCCACTTGATCGCCAGGGCGATCACGAGCGCGATGGCGCCGAAAGCACCGATGCGCGAGTCGTGCATGATGCGCAGCGCATCGTCGCGCGTATAGGCGCCACCGAACGCATCGATGCAATCGGCGAGACCGTCCTCGTGAAATGCGCCCGTGACCACGAGCGACGCGGCCATCGACAGCAGCACCGCGACACTCGCCGGAAACACGCGCAGCGCGGCCAGATAGACGAGCGCGCTGAAGCCGCCGACCAACACGCCGACGAGCGGAAAATAGCGCGCCGCGGCGTTCAGATAATGTGGCTCGAAACCGACCCAGCGCGGCACGGGCACGCGCGTGAAGTAACCGAGCGCCGTGAAGAAATAGCGCAGTTCCGCGAGCGGGTTCATGAACGTGGCGAGTGCAGGTTCACGGCGCTGCGGGCCGAGCTTCGCGTTATCGCGAAGCGCGTGCTCGTGCGCTTCACGGTTCGCGATCGGCGACGCCCGCCGAATCGAAGCTGGCCATCTCGTTGACGAAGGCCACCGCCGCGCGCAGCAACGGCACCGCGAGCGCGGCGCCCGTGCCTTCGCCGAGCCGCATGTCGAGCGACAGCAGCGGCTGCGCGCCGAAATGATCGAGCATGCGCCGATGCCCGGCCTCGTTCGACGCATGCGCGAACACGCAGTACTCGCGCACGTCGGGCGAGAACGCATCGGCGACCAGTAGCGCGGACGTCGCGATGAAGCCATCGACGAGGATGGTCATGCGCGCCTCGGCGGCCGCCAGATACGCACCCGCCATCATCGCGATTTCGAAGCCGCCGAAGGTCGCTAGCACGTCGAGCGGCGCGCGTGCATCCGCATGGCGCGCGAGCGCCGCCGCGAGCACGTTGCGCTTGTTCGCGAGTCCGGCATTGTCGAGACCCGTGCCGCGGCCGACGCAGTCGTCGATCGGCACACCGCACAGGCGGCTCATCAGACACGCGGCCGCCGACGTGTTCGCGATGCCCATCTCGCCGAAGCCGATCACGTTCGTGCCGAGCGCCGCGTGATGACGCACGCGCGCGGCGCCCGCCTGCATCGCCGCGAGCGCTTCGGCATGCGTCATCGCGGCTTCGTGTGCGAAGTTGCGCGTGCCGGGCCCGACCGGAATGTCGACGAGTCGGTCCGTGGACGGCAGCGGCGTCGCGATGCCCGCGTTGACCACTTCGAGTTCGAGACCCGCGACGCGACTGAGCGCGTTGATCGCCGCGCCGCCCGCGATGAAGTTCGCGACCATCTGCGCGGTCACCGCTTGCGGATAGGGGCTCACGCCTTCGGCGGCGATGCCGTGGTCGCCCGCGAAAACGATCATCGCGGCACGCTGCACGGTGGGACGCGTACTGCGCTGGATCAGGCCCATCTGGCGCGCGAGCGTTTCGAGCCGGCCAAGGCTGCCGGGCGGTTTGGTGCGCGTATCGATGATCCGCTGCAGCTCGGCGCGCAGCGTCTGATCGAGCGGCGCGACTTCGGGCAAACCGGCTGGGTGTGGGATGCGAGTCATAGGTGTGATCGAAACAAGGGATAGGAATGAATATCAGCCTGACTGTGCGTCATGGCCGGCAGGCGATTCGTGACGCGCGCGCGGCGCGGGTATCAGCGCCTCGTGCTCGCCGTCGCGAATCAGAATCAGCGGATAGCCGAACGCGCGGCTCGTCAACGCGGGCGTCAGCACGTCGCGCACTGGGCCCGCATACGCGCCGCCCGTGCCGTCGAGCAGCAACGCGTGCGTCGCGAAGCGGCGCGCGAGGTTCAGGTCGTGGCACGAGAACAGCACACTACGGCGCGGTTCGCGCGTCCATGCGACGAGCGCTTCGAGACAGTCGACCTGATGATGCAGGTCGAGATGCGACAACGGTTCGTCGAGCAGCAACAGCGGCGCGTCCTGGCACAGCACCGCCGCGAGGGCAACGCGCTGACGCTCGCCGCCCGATAGCGACAGCACGTCGCGCGTCGCAAAGTCGGCAAGGCCGAGCCGTTCGAGCGCCGCCCGCGCGGCCGCGCGATCCTCGTCGCGCTCCCAGCCCCAGCCGCCCAGATGCGGGAAGCGGTTCAGCAGCACGATGTCGAGCACGCTTGCGTTGAACGCATCGGCCGCGCTTTGCGGCATCAGCGCGCGGCGCCGTGCGAGCGGCAGCGGCTGCCAGTCGGCCACGCGCACGCCATCGAGTTCGACATGGCCCGCCGCCGGATGCAACAGCCCCGCCAGCGTCGCTAGCAAGGTGGTCTTGCCCGCGCCGTTCGGCCCGGCGATGCACCAGATTTCGCCCGCATGGAACGTGTGCGTGAACGCGTCGAGCAAGGTGCGCGCGCCGGCGCGCAACGTCAGGCGCTGCGTGCTCAGCATCGAACAGGTGGGGCTGGGTTCGGCTCGTATCATCGGCGGCGTTTGAGCAGCATCCACAGGAACACCGGTACGCCGACCAGCGACGTGATCACGCCGACCGGCAATTGCGCGGGCGCGATCACGGTCCGCGCGATCAGATCCGCGCCCATCACCGCGACACCGCCGCCGAGCGCGGCCGCCGGCAGCAGCATGCGCTGATCGTTGCCGAACGCGAGCCGTAGCATGTGCGGCACGACGAGACCGACGAAGCCGATCGTGCCCGCGGTCGTCACCGCCGCGGCCGCCGCCAGCGACGCGACCAGGTACACACGCAAACGCAGCGGCATCACGGCGACGCCCAACGCCTGCGCGGCCGCGTCGCCGCGCAGCAACACGTTCAGACGCGGCGCGGCCGGCACGATCGCAAGCAACACGAGCGCGAGCGCCATCAGCGCGGTCCACGGCAGCGCGCCGCCGTTGAGGTCGCCGGTGAGCCAGAACAGCATGCCGCGCAGACGGCTGTCGGGCGCGAGATTGAGCAGCAGCGTGATCAGCGCGCCCCACCCGGCCGCAATCACCGCGCCGGTCAATAGCAAACGGGGCGACGTGTCCTGCGGCTCGCCGCGCCATAGCTCGCGACGCGCGAGGCCGAGCACCAGCAGGATCGACACGAACGCACCCGCGAACGCGCTTGCATCGACGATCCACCATGCGCCGCCCGCGATCATCGCGACGAGCGCGAACGTCGCCGCGCCGCCCGACACGCCGAGCACGTATGGCTCGGCCAGCGGATTGCGCAGCAGCACCTGCAGCAGCGCGCCGGCGAGCGCGAGCAACGCGCCGCACGCGAAGCCCGCGAGCGCGCGCGGCAATCGCAACGTACGCACGATTTCGCCGGCGAGATCGTCGCTGCCCGTGCCGCCGAACGTGTGCGTCGGCACGAGCGCCGCAAGCACGCGCGACGGCGCGAGCGGCACGCTGCCGAGCACCAGCGACGCGCCGAGCACCGCCACGGCGGCAAGCGCGAGCCCGAGCCAGATCGCGGCCGCGCGTTTCGCGTTCATCGGGCGCGGCGTCGCCATCGCGGCGCGCAGCGAAGCGGACGCGCGACTCATCCGCGTGCGCTCACGCATGCGGCCACCCCGGCGCGCGCGTCACTGCTGCTGCCAGCCGAGCGTGACATACGCACCGCGTCGCGGCGAGTTATACGAGTAGGCCGTTTCATAATCCTTGTTGAACAGATTGTCGATTTGCGCACTGACGTACCACGCTTTGGTGACGTTGTAGCGCGCCGACAGATTCACGATGCCATAACCGCCGAGGTTGCCCGTGCTATCGGTGCGCGGACCGCTGACGATCCACTCGCCGCCGACCCGCCATCCACCGATGCTGCGGTTCACCGCGAACGACCCGAATCGTCGCGCGCGCCGCACGAGGTCGGTACCGTTGTCGAGATCGACCGGGTTCTGCAGCGTCACCGTTGCGCGCACGTCGGTCTTGCCGACATGACCGCTCCACGATCCCTCGAGTCCCTGCACCTTCGCACGGCCGACGTTCTCCGCGAGGTAGATGCCGGGGATCGTCTGCACGTAGTCGATCAGATTCGTATAGCGCGTCTGGAATGCGTTCAGACGCATCACGCCGAGCGCATCGGTCGCGTACTGCAAACCGGCTTCGACCGAATGACTGCGCTCGGGCTGGATCGACGGGTTGCCGCTGATCGGATAGTACAGATCGTCGAAGCTCGGCGCGCGGAACGAATCCGAATAGCTTGCGGTTACCTTCCAGCGCGACGTGATGTCGAATCCGTAGCCGAGATAGTAACTGTTCGCCCCACCGAAATCGGAGTACTGGTCGCGTCGCACGTTGGCCTGAATCTGGTTGCGGCCGAAGCGCGCGCTGTAGCCCGCGAAGACCGAATCGACGTGACGGTCGGGCGCGGCGAACGTGTCGGAGTCGAGCGTCTGGTCGAGATGCTCGTAGCCGAATTGCAGCTTCTGGTGCGCGGCGAGCGCGAAATCGTTCTGCCACGTGTACTGGCGATTGTCGGTATCGAAGCGGCCGTTGTAGATGCCATTGGTGTTCGACACGCTGCGGTCGTCGCCCTCGGCGAGCGTGACGTGGGTGGTCCACCAGTCGGTCAGCTTGCCGTTCGCGAATACCGACACCTGACGCACCTTGCTATAGAGATTGTTCAGATCGGTGGGCTCGCCGTACGCATTGTCGTAGCTGTTGTCGTTGTTCGACTGGAAGTAGCTGACGCCCGCGTCCCAGCTGTCGGTGAACTTGTGACGCAGCGACGCGCTGATGCTCTCGTTCAGATTGCCGTTCGCGTTCGGATTCGCGTTCGGCGCCTCGAGCGGATTGAGCGACGAAAAGCCGTCGTCCTTCGTGCGCGCGAGCGAAATATTGAAAGTCGTGCGGCCGTCCTGATCGAGCGCGCCGTTCACGCCGGCCGTTTGCGTCTGCGTGCGATAGCTGCCGTAGCCGACCGAAAAATTGAAACGCGGCGGATGATCGCCGCCGTCTTTCGTGAACACCTGCACGACGCCGCCGATCGCGCCCGAGCCATACAACGCCGACACGTTGCCGTTCACCACTTCGACGTGATCGACCTGATCGAGCGGAATCTGTGCGAGTTGAGCTGAGCCGAGACTCACCGAATCGACGCGCACGCCGTCGATCAGCAGCAGCGATTGCGTCGACGATGCGCCGCGCAGAAAGAGGCTCGTGGTCGAACCGGGGCCACCCGTGCGCGAGATTTGCGCGCCTGGCGCGAGTTGCAACAGGCCGGGCAGATCGGTCGCGGTCGTGTCGGCGATGTCCTGCTGATCGAACCGCGTGGTCTGCGGGATCGCATCGCGCAACGCTTGCGGTCCGCGTTGCGCGGTCACGACGATCGGCGACAGCAGGTTGCCCGGCGCATCGGTGGAGGCGGCATTGGCAGCGATTGCAGCGATTGCAGCGTTTGCGGCGGTAGCATCCGTGGCGGACGATGAAGACGAATACGGCGTCGCAGACGCGGACGCAGGCTCGGCGCTTTGCGCATGCACGACGAGCGGCAGGCTCGCGAACGCGAGCAGCGTTGCGCGGGCGATGGGGGACAGCATGGGATGACATTCCTGTGGATAGCGTGCGCGGCCTGCTTCCCCGCAGGCCGACGCGTCACGAGGCGCCCCCTTGTTTAGCGTTTTCGCGGGGGGGACGTCCCTCTTTTCTGGCCGGTATCCGGGCTACGACACATCGATCCGCCTTCCCACGCGTGACGCGCAGTGGCACACTCGCACGTTGAACTTCCAACCTTGCGACCAGGACCGACCTGCATGAGCACATCACATGCGGTCGCTTACCGTTGCGGGGGCAGCGCAGGTTCGCGCATCCGGTTTTGGCACCGCGCGCGCCCTGCTTCCCGTTTAACTGCGCGCGCCGAAAAGCGCGCGCGGGCACCAGAGTGCGGGAAGTTTAGGAGCGGCGTCGCGGGGCGTCAAGAAAGGTCGACCGGAGCGCAATCGGTTCTGTTGAATGCAGGTTATTGTCGGATGGATTGCCGGTTTTTATCTTATGGTCGACGACGCGACACCCAACGAACGTGCACGAAGCGATGCTGTTACGTCTCGAAACGAGACAATTGTCGGAACCTGTAATATTCCGCGCTAAAATGCGATGTCTTTAGAGGACGCAGCACATGCTCACCGAACTCGAATCACTCTCCCAGAACATCGGCAAGCTGATTGCGATCAGCCAGCGCCACAACGAAGCGCGGCTCGCGCTCGAAGAGCAGCTCGCGCAAACGCGTGCCGAAGTGCAAGCCACGCATGCGGAACTCGCGCAATTGCGCGAAGAGCGCGACGCACTGCAGGCGGAACGCGACGCGCTGTCCGCCAAGATCGACGACGCTCAGGTGCGCCTGAATGCGATTCTCGAAAAATTGCCGCGCGCACGCGCGAGCAGCGAACCGGATAACCAGCTCGATCTGCTCGAGTCCGCCCAGCCCGAACACGAGGAAGCGGAAAGCGACGTGAGCCGACACGGAGAAAGCGCATGACCACCAAGCAGATCGAAGTATCGATTCTCGAAGTACCCTATCGTCTCGCCTGTTCGCCGGAAACGGAAGGCGCGCTGCTCGAGGCGGTCGCGCGCGTCGACGCCGAGATGCAGAAAATCCGCAGCGGCAGCAACGTGCGCGGCACCGATCGCATCGCGGTGATGGCTGCGCTGTCGCTGGCATCGGAACTGCTTAAGCTGCAAAGCAGCGTGCGACACGGAGAAGCATTTCCTGCTGAAGAAATCCGGCGTACAATGCAGCAAATGAACGAACAGCTAGGTACTGTGATCGAGCAGTACAGCTTGCAGTAAGCAGTAGTGGGCCGGTTTCGAATCGGTCACGTGTTGAACGGTTTGGGTTGTAGCTTCATCGGTTTAGCTTCCCTGCCTGGTTCGCCAAGGTCATACATTCCTTGAACCAATGCCATGTGCACGGTTGCGGAAATTTGTAGCACGGGTGTGCGCGTCACTCAGTCTGATGTACCCGAAGTGTTGCTAACTGCGACCAATTCTGAACCCTCGGTTCAGGATGCCGGCCTAGCGGCTAAGGCGGGGACCTTATCTGGAACGGCATCGGACTTCGGTTCGATGCCGTTTTTCTTTGGTCGTCGTTTTTTCGTTTGAGCGCCTTTTTCAGGGGCTTTTCCGTACGCGCCTGCTGTTGTTGCGCTTCGTTCAATCTCACACGCTCACTCCGATTCATGCGCTACTGGCTGATGAAGTCCGAACCGGACGAAGCAAGCATCGACGACCTCGCCAACGCTCCTCATCGCACCTTGCCGTGGACCGGCGTACGCAACTATCAGGCGCGCAACTTCATGCGCGACGTGATGCAGGTCGGCGACGGCGTGCTCTTCTATCATTCGAGCTGTCCGGAGCCCGGCATCGCGGGCATCGCGGAGGTCTCGTCGACCGCGTATCCGGACCCGACGCAGTTCGATAAAAAGAGTCCGTACTACGACGCGAAATCGTCGCCGGAAACGCCGCGATGGATGCTTGTCGACGTCGTGTTCAAGAAGAAAATCGCGCTGATTCCGCTTGCCGCGCTGCGCGAGCATGCCGAATTGCAGGACATGCGTGTGCTCGCCAAAGGCAACCGCCTGTCGATCACGCCGGTGACCGACGCCGAATGGCGCTTCATCACCAAACAGCTGGTTTAAGGGCGAACGCGCGACGTGGCACTCGTCGTGATCGCATCCAGGTCATCGTTTCCGATGCGGCGGCGAAGCACTAATTGGGGAACCAAGCGTCGGTAAAACGCGCCTAATCGGTCGACGAAAGCGTGAGCTCGAACCGGCCGCTCGACGGCAAGCCGATGCATTCGCCAGCGCATCCGTCAAACCGCGCGCCACACCCGGCGCTCGCGTCGAACGTGCACAACCTGTTCAAACAAGGATTCCAGTCATGACGACAAAAACCGCACGGTCCCTCGCACTTGCGCTCGCCTTGGGCGCGCCTGTGGCACTCGCACTGAACCCTGCGCCCGCTCGAGCGCAAACCATGATGCCGCAGCCTTCGGGCGTGCTGTCGCTGAATGCGCAGGCGAGCGCGGAAGTCCCGCAGGACGAAGTCGAAATCACGCTGTTTTACGAGCAGGAAGCGAGCGAGCCGTCGTCGCTGACGTCGACGCTGAACGAACGCGCCGACGCGGCATTGCAGAAAGCGCGCGGCGTCAGCGGCGTGACCGCGCGCTCGGGCGCGTTCTCGATCTTCCCGTCGACGGACCGCGACGGACGCATCACGACGTGGCGCGGCCGCACGGAAGTCGTGCTCGAATCGCGCGACTTTGCCGCGGCATCGAAGCTCGCCGGACAGATGGCATCGATCATGCAGGTTGGCAACGTGCGTTTCTCGCTGTCGCCGCAAGCGCAGCGCGCGGCCGAACAGCGGCTCAGCGGCGAGGCGATCAAATCCTTTCGCGAGCAGGCCGCGGCGGCCTCGCAGGCGTTCGGCTTTAGCGGCTATTCGATCCGCGAGGTCAACGTCAATCACAGCGGCGTGATGCCGCGTCCGATGATGATGATGAGCGCACGCGCGATGGGCGCCGACGCGAAGAGCGCGCCGCTGTCGCTCGAAGGCGGCACGTCGACGGTGACGGTCAACGTGTCGGGGTCGGTGCAGATGAAGTGACGCGCAAGCGCAAGCCCAAACAGAAAACGCCACGGCATCCATCGATGCCGTGGCGTTTTTTCATGCAACGCTCGCTACGCTAGCCGAGCGCCGCTCAGTTTGCGCCAACCGCCTGCGCCGGCTCGCGACGCCCACGGCGATACGCCCACACCATCAGGCCGATGCCCGCGAGAATCATGGGCAGCGACAGCCATTGACCCATCGACAGCCCCATCGCGAGCAGGCCGAGGAAATCGTCCGGCTCGCGCGCG
Source organism: Paraburkholderia sp. UCT2 (assembly GCF_014397665.1). NCBI lineage: Bacteria > Pseudomonadati > Pseudomonadota > Betaproteobacteria > Burkholderiales > Burkholderiaceae > Paraburkholderia > Paraburkholderia sp. UCT2. The sequence goes on along the minus strand of NZ_VZQO01000005.1, from coordinate 142,608 downwards.
AATTCGACCGTGAAGCGCGCCAGGCCGTAGCCGATCAGGAACATCGCGGAAATCGCGCCGAGCGGCTTCGGTTTGCGCGAGAAAAAGATCAGCACGAAGAACAGCGCCACGCCTTCGAGCGCAATCTCGTACAGCTCCGACGGATGTCGCGGCAGCATGTGATATTGCGCGAACACTTCGTTCAGATGCCATTGCGCGGCCAGTTGCGGATGCGCGGCGAGCCATGTGGCGTCGTCAGGCGCGGCGCCGGGAAACAGCATCGCCCACGGCGCGGACGGCTCGGTCACGCGGCCCCACAGCTCGCCGTTGATGAAGTTGCCGAGGCGCCCCGCCGCGAGGCCCGTGGGCACCATCGGCGCGACGAAGTCGGTGACTTGCAGCCACGAGCGCTTGCGCTGATAAGCGAACAGCATCATCGCGAGCGTCACGCCGAGAAAGCCGCCGTGAAACGACATGCCGCCTTCCCACACCTTGAAGATGTCGAGCGGATGCGCGAAATAAAAGCTCGCCTTGTAGAACAGCACATAGCCGAGCCGGCCGCCGAGGATCGTACCTAGCACGCCGTAGAACAGCATGTCGTCGATATCCTTCGCGGTCCAGCCTTGCGCGGCGACGTACGGCAGCCGCAGCCGCAGCCGGGCGACGACGATCGCCGCGACGAACGCGACGAGGTACATCAAGCCATACCAGCGCACGGCGAGCGGCCCCAGATGGATGGCGACAGGGTCGAAATTGGGGTGAATGAGCATCGTGTAGTTATGGGCAGTTCAGGTTCGAAAGCAGTTTTTACAGGGAATCAGAAGCGGGATCTAGACACGCGACGCGACGCTCGCCGCATGCGCGCGCACGATGTCGATGAAGCCCGCCAGCACCGGGCTGACCTCGTCGCTGCGCCAGACGAGGCCCGTCTCGATCGCGGGCACCGACTCGGACAGCGGCCGGTACACGACGCCCGTGCGCCGCAGGTTACGCAACGATTGCGGCACCAGCGCGACGCCCATGCCGGCCGACACGAGACTCACGATGGTCTGCATCTGGATCGCCTCCTGGCCGATCCGTGGCGCGAGGCCCGCAACGCCGTAGCAATCCATAATGATGTCATAAAAGCCTGGCGCGAGACGTCTTGGGAAGATCACGAGCGGCGCGTCGGCGACATCGCGCAGGCTGACGGGCATGTCGAGCCATTCGGCGGCGGGGTCTTCGGCGGCGCTGCCCTTGCCGTTTGCGTTCACGCTGCCCCGCAAGCCTTGCGCCATCTCCGTCGACATCGCGATCACGAGCGGCTCGCGCGCGATCGGCAGCCACGACAGCTGCGCCGCATGCCGCGACGGCAGCGGCGCGATCACCAGACCCGCGTCGATACGCCCGGCCACCAGTTCCTCGACCTGCACGTCGCTGGTCGCCTCGGTCAGTTCGAGCCGCACGCGCGGATGCCGCGCGCCGAAATCGCGCAGCAGCAGCGGCAGCAGGCCGTAATCCGCAGTCGACACGAACGCGAGCGACAGCACGCCCGCCTCGCCGCGCGCGAGGCTCTGCGCGAGCGGCCTGAGCCCTTCCGCGGCCGCGAGCAGCCGCTGCACCTCCGGCAACAGATCGGCGCCGACCGCCGTCAACTCGACCGAGCGCTTGGTGCGCGCGAACAGCTCGACGCCGAGCGTCTGCTCGAGCGCGCGGATCGCCTGCGACAGCGGCGGCTGCGTCATCGACAGACGCGCGGCCGCGCGCCCGAAGTGCTTTTCCTCGGCGACGGTGACGAAATAGCGCAACTGGCGCAGGTCGGGGATCGTCGGCAGCATGATTAATATATTTTACGACCTGAACAACCGCGAATAATACACACGACGCGTGTCACGCAAAACCGCCGGTTTGCACGGTCTGGCGGAACTACACTGAACGGATGCGCGCGCACGCCGCCGCGCGCTTTCATCAGAACAGCCAGACTGGAGCTCCCCATGGCCTACAACCGTCGTTCGAAGAACATCACGCAAGGCATCGCGCGTTCACCGAATCGCTCGATGTACTACGCGCTCGGCTACCAGAAGGAGGATTTCGACAAACCGATGATCGGCGTCGCCAACGGCCACTCGACGATTACGCCGTGCAACGCCGGCCTGCAGCGTCTCGCCGACGCGGCCGTCACCGCGATCAGGCGCGCCGACGCGAACCCGCAGACCTTCGGCACGCCGACGATCTCGGACGGCATGTCGATGGGCACCGAGGGCATGAAGTACTCGCTCGTGTCGCGCGAGGTGATCGCCGATTGCATCGAGACCTGCGTGCAAGGGCAATGGATGGACGGCGTGGTCGTGATCGGCGGCTGCGACAAGAACATGCCGGGCGGCATGATCGGCCTCGCGCGCATGAACGTGCCGGGCATCTACGTGTACGGCGGCACGATCCGGCCGGGCAACTGGAAAGGCACCGATCTGACGATCGTGTCGTCGTTCGAGGCGGTCGGCGAATTCACGGCGGGCCGCATGTCGCAGGAGGATTTCGAGGGCATCGAGAAAAATGCGTGTCCGTCGACCGGTTCGTGCGGCGGCATGTACACGGCCAATACGATGAGCTCGTCGTTCGAGGCGCTCGGCATGTCGCTCATGTATTCGTCGACGATGGCGAATCCCGACCAGGAGAAGGTCGACTCGGCCGCCGAATCGGCGCGTGTGCTCGTCGAAGCCGTCAAGAAGGATCTGAAGCCGCGCGACATCATCACGAAGCAGTCGATCGAAAACGCGGTTGCCTTGATCATGGCGACCGGTGGCTCGACCAACGCGGTGCTGCACTACCTGGCGATCGCGCACGCGGCCGAGATCGAATGGACGATCGAGGACTTCGAGCGCATGCGCAAAAAAGTGCCGGTGATCTGCAACCTGAAGCCGTCGGGCCAGTACGTCGCCACCGATCTGCACAAGGCGGGCGGCATTCCGCAGGTGCTGAAGATCCTGCTCGACGCCGGGCTTCTGCACGGCGATTGCATGACGATCACCGGCAAAACGATCGCCGAGGAGTTGAAGGACGTACCCGCCAAGCCGCGCAGCGATCAGCAGGTGATCTTCCCGATCGACAAGGCGCTCTACGCTGAAGGCCATCTCGCGATCCTGAAGGGCAATCTGGCCGAAGACGGCGCGGTCGCCAAGATCACCGGGCTCAAGAACCCCGTCATCACGGGCCCGGCGCGCGTATTCGACGACGAGCAGAGCGCGCTCGAAGCGATCCTCGCCGACAAGATCGTCGCCGGCGACGTCGTCGTGCTGCGCTATCTTGGCCCGAAGGGCGGCCCCGGCATGCCGGAAATGCTCGCGCCGACCTCGGCGATCATCGGCAAGGGGCTCGGCGAATCGGTCGGGCTCATCACCGACGGCCGCTTCTCGGGCGGCACCTGGGGCATGGTGGTTGGGCACGTCGCGCCGGAGGCGTTCGTCGGCGGCACGATCGCGCTCGTGCAGGAAGGCGATTCGATCACCATCGACGCGCACCAGCTGCTGCTGCAACTGAACATCGACGATGCCGAGCTGCAGCGCCGCCGCGCCGCATGGCAGGCGCCGAAGCCGCGCTACACACGCGGCGTGATGGCCAAGTATTTCGCGCTCGCGCAGCCGGCGAATCGAGGGGCGGTGACGGGGTAATGACCGCGGCCGGCGTGGCCCGCCCCGACGCGGATAACCCGCCGCCACGTTACGCAAAAACGCAAGGGGCGCACGAAAATCCGTGCGCCCCTTTGCTCTTATAATGCGTGCACCACGAGCCGGGCATCTGCACTGGCGGAGACCATAATGAAATCGATGTCGTACGCGGCCGTAGCAGCCACTGTTGCGCTCGCCGCCGCATTGAGCGCCGCCAGTCCCGCAGCCCGAGCCGAAACAGCCGGGCTCGCGCTCGCTCAGCAGAAGAACTGCATGAGCTGCCACTCGGTCACTCGCCCGTTCATGGGGCCGGCGCTGCACGACGTTGCAGCCCGCTATGCGGGACGCAACGACGCCGCCTCCTATCTGAAGCGCAAGATCCTCGATGGCGGCACCGGCGTATGGGGAACCGTGCCGATGCCCGCGAACACGCAACTGACGCCCGATCAGGCGGCCACGCTGGCGGCTTGGGTGCTGACGCTCAAATAACGGCGCTCTCAGGTCACCGCGGCGTCAACGCGAGCGCCGCGCGATTTCTTCTTCCACCGCTTCACGTACCCAATCGGTCATCTCGGCTTCGAGCGTCTGCGCGACCTCGCGCGTGATCTGGCTCACGAGCAGACTGGTGTGCTGCTGCACTGCATCACGGCAGCGCGCCTCGATGATGCCGCGCCCCTCGCCCGTCAGATAACGCTGGAAGCGTCCGTGCAATCGTGCGGCGAGTGCGTCGGCATCGAGTGTGGGCTGAGCGGGAGCGGCTTCGTGCGCGCCTTCATGGTCGATATCCGGCGGCACGGTCGCGCCGGCTTCGAGCGGTATGAAGGGCTCGGTACGATCGAACACGCCGGGCGACACCTCCACGTCCTCATGCAAGTCGTCATGCCCATGTCGCACATGAATGCCGTGATGCGGCCGTGCGTGTTTTCTCGGGTGCGTGTGATCAGCCACGTGCGGCTGATGAAGCTCGGTCTGCGCGAGAGGCTCATGCTCCGCCGCATGCGGGGCTTCTCGCGTCGGCATCGGCTCCGGCACGAGCACGGGCTCTGGCGAACTCAGCTGCTCGGGCGTGGGCACCGGTTGGGGCGCGAGTACCGGCTCGGGCGCCAGCGTCGGGTCGGCTCGATGCGCGGGCGGTGGCACGAACGCGGGCTCCGTGCGGGAAGCGGGCTCGGGCACCGCCGCCGGTTGCGCGACGGCTGGGCTTGCGGGCTCGGCGCCCGGCTGGGATGCAGGCGCGGCGGCATCGGTCGACGCCTCGCGCGTCTCGCGCGCGCGGCCCGGCACGAGGACCTCGTTCAGGACCGGAATCGAATTGTCGTGGGGATCGGACACGTGCGCTCTCCGTGTTTGAGTCGAAGCCAGGGCAGGCGGTCCGCATGCCGCGTTCCTCGCGGCCATGACGCGCAGCGCAACGAACTAGCCGCCCTGCTTGTAGTTGTTCAAAGCATAGCCGCGATCGCGATAGAAGCGATAGCGCTCACGGCCCGCAGCGAGTTCCTCGTGTGCGTTACCGACCACTTCGAGCAATCTTTCGAAGCGCGCGAACTGCGCCGGCACCGTTGCGCCCAGATTGAGCAGCACCTGATGATGCGGCACGTCGTCGAGATTCGTGGCCAGCACGACGGGCGTATCGGCGGCAAGCGGCGCGCCCGCCATGCAGTGCGGCACGAAGTCGAGCGGCGAGAAGGTCCACAGCATTTCGTCGAAGGCGCGCAGGCGCGCGGGCTCGGCCAGCACGACGAGCGGCTGGCCCGCCAGATACGCCTTGCGCACGAGGCGACACGCGTACAGCAGCGAATCGCCGACGTTCGAGTGAAAGTCGATTCTCGTCATCGGCCGCTCCGCCCCGCTTGCCGCGCGCCGTGCGCGCGCTTACCGCACTGCGTCATTGGCCGGCGCGGTCGATCAGGAACTGCGCGAGCAGCGGCACCGGACGGCCCGTCGCGCCCTTCGCGGTGCCGCTCTTCCACGCGGTGCCGGCGACGTCGAGATGCGCCCACGGGTACGAATCCGTGAAACGCGACAGGAAGCACGCGGCCGTCACGCTGCCCGCCGGACGCCCGCCGATATTCGCGACGTCCGCGAAGTTCGACTTCAGCTGGTCCTGGTACTCGTCGTCGAGCGGCAGGCGCCATGCCGGGTCGGCCGCTTCGCGCGACGCGTCGAGCAGTTCGCCCGCGAGCGCGTCGTCCTTCGAGAACAGGCCGCTGTTGTGATGGCCGAGCGCGATGATGCAGGCGCCCGTCAGCGTCGCGATGTCGATGACCGCGGCCGGCTTGAAGCGCTCCGCATAGGTGAGCGCGTCGCACAGAATCAGGCGGCCCTCGGCGTCGGTGTTCAGCACCTCGATCGTGAGGCCCTTCATGCTGGTGACGATGTCGCCCGGCTTGGTGGCCGTGCCCGACGGCATGTTCTCGACGGCCGGAATGATGCCGACCACGTTGATCTTCAGGCCCATCTCGGCGACCGCGCGCAGCGTACCGAGCACCGAGCCCGCGCCGCACATGTCGTATTTCATCTCGTCCATGCCCTCGCCCGGCTTCAGCGAGATGCCGCCCGTGTCGAACGTGACGCCCTTGCCGACCAGCACGACCGGCGCGGCCTTCGCGGCGGCGCCCTGGTACTGCAGCACGATGAACTGCGCCGGCTCGATCGCGCCCGCGGTGACCGACAGGAACGAGCCCATCTTCAGCGCTTCACACTGTTTCTCGCCGAGCACCTCGACCTTCAGCTTCCAGTCTTTCGCGAGCTTCTTCGCGGTGTTCGCCAGATAGGTCGGCGTGCAGACGTTGCTCGGCAGATTGCCGAGCTCGCGCGTCAGGTCCATGCCGTTGGCGAGCGCGGCGCCCTGCCTGGCGGCGAGCTTGGCGGCCTTCTCGTCACCGGTGTTGACGCTGAACACGATGCGCTTCAACGCGCGCGGCGTGTTGTCCGGCTTGCTCTTCAGTTGCGTGAAGCGGTAGGTCAACTCGCGCAGCGCGAGGATCGCGGCGCGCACGCACCAGTCGGCCGTGCGTTCGAGCACCGGCAGTTGTGCGAGCGTGAACGTGACCTGCACGATCTTCGTGCCGAGCAGCGCGCGCCATGCGGCGCGGACCGCCTCGCCGTAGGCTTTCTGACTGAAAGCGTCCTGTTTGCCGAGCCCGACGAGCAGCACGCGCGACGCGCCGATGCCCGACACCTCGTGCAGGAACAGTGTGGTACCCGCCTTGCCGTCCATGTCGCCCGCCTTGATGACGCGCGTGAGCAGGCCCTTGGTGGCCGCGTCGATCTCCAGCGCGGCGCCCGACAGCGTTTGCGACTCGAACACACCGATCACGATGCAATCGGATTTCCCGGTCAGGAAACCGTTCGTCGAGCCTTTGGTCCAATCACAGGCTTTTATGCTAAAGTCCATCGCGCTTGTCCTCGGATAAAATCTGGGCTTAGGATGAAAGCCGCAATTATCCGCTATTTTTCCCGCGGCGGCTGCACCGGAGGCGTGACGGGAACGAACACCCCCGCGTCGCCGTGAGCGCCCCCTCTCGTCATCAACAATGATCTTTGAACGCTCCCTCCAGCGCGAGCTCGCGTACACGGCTGGCGCCGTGTTCATGGTTCTCCTCACGCTCGTGCTGACGACGATGATGATCCGCATCGTCGGCTTCGCGGCCTCGGGCGAGGTCGACCCGCGCGACGTGCTGGTCCTGATCGGCCTCACCGTGATCGGCTATCTGGCCATCATGCTCGTCGCGACGCTGTTCGTGTCGATCCTGTTCGTGCTCACGCGCTGGTACAAGGACTCCGAGATGGTCGTGTGGCTGTCCTCGGGCGTCAGTCTCACGCAATTCATCAAGCCGATCGGCATTTTCGCCACGCCGATCATCATCCTGATCATGTTCTTCGTGTTCGTCGGCTGGCCGTGGTCGAACCAGCAGAGCAAGCTGATCCGCGCGCGCTTCCAGCAGCGCGACGAAGTCTCGCTGCTCGCGCCGGGGCAGTTCCGCGAATCGCCGACCACGCATCGCGTGTTCTTCATCGAGAAGATATCGCCCGACCAGGGGCATGTGGAAAACGTGTTCGTGACGAGCACCGAGGGCGGCAAGGTCAACGTCGTGGTGTCGAAGAACGGCCACATCGAGACGCACAAGAACGGCGACCGCTTCGTCGTGCTGGAAAACGGCCGCCGCTACGACGGCGAACCGGGCCGCCCCGATTTCCGCATCATGGAGTTCGAGCGCTACGGCGTGAAGATCCAGAGCCAGCCGGTCGTCAATACGCCGACCACCACCGGCTTGCCGACGCTCACGCTGCTGCGCAATCCCACTAAAGAGAACCTCGCCGAATTCGCGTGGCGCGCGGGTCTTCCGTTGATCGCGATCAACCTGATGCTGCTCGCCATTCCGCTCGCGCACCAGAACCCGCGGCGCAGCCGCACGATCAACCTCGTGATGGCCGTGTTGATCTACCTCACTTATTCGAATCTGCTGAACGTCGTGCAGGCGTGGATCGAGCAGGGCAAGATGTCGTTCGGCGTCGGGCTCGTGATCCTGCACGTGATCGTGCTCGGGATCGTCGCGTTCATCTTCTGGATGCGGGTGCGCAACCGGCCGCTATTTACGCGCGCCATGTTCAGCCGTTCGCAGGGAGCCTGAGCGATGCGCATTTATGAAAGGTATTTCGCGCGTCAGATCTATCTCACGTTCGTGTTCATCCTGTTTGCATTTTCAGGTCTGTTCTTCTTCTTCGACCTGATCAACGAACTGAACTCGGTCGGCCACGGCAACTACAAGTTTCAGTACGCGGTGCTGCGCGTCGCGCTGCAAACGCCGTCGCGTTTCTACGAAATCATTCCGGTCGCGGCGCTGATCAGCGCGATCTACGTGTTCGCGCAGATGGCGGCGAACTCCGAATACACGATCTTCCGCGTATCAGGACTCGCGACGAATCAGGCGCTGCGCTCGCTGCTGAAGATCGGCATTCCGCTCGTGATCGTCACCTATCTGATCGGCGAAGTGGTCGGCCCGTATACGGATCAGCTCTCCGAGCGCGTGCGGCTCGAGGCGCTCGGCTCGTCGGTGTCGAGCAACTTCCAGTCGGGCGTGTGGGTCAAGGACACGCTGACCGAGCGCGCCGACGGCGAGCAGGTCACGCGCTTCGTCAACGTCGGCGAGCTGAAGCCCGACGCGACGATCAGCAACGTGCGCATCTACGAGTTCGATTCGAAGTTCCGCCTGTCGAACATTCGCATCGCGCAGAGCGGCCGCTATCAGCCGCCGGGCCACTGGCTGCTGACCGGCGTGACCGATACGCAACTGCTCGACGTGACCCCCGCTCCGGGTACGCCGGCAGATGCGCTCAATCCGGTCTATCGCGCGAAGCAGGTCACACTGCCCGAGTATTCGCTGCGCTCGGAGCTGACGCCGCAGATCCTGTCGGTGCTGCTGGTGTCGCCGGACCGGATGTCGATGTTCAATCTGTTCCGCTATATCCAGCATCTGACCGAAAACCATCAGGACACGCAGCGCTATGAAATCGCGCTGTGGCGCAAGGTGCTGTATCCGTTCGCGGTGTTCGTGATGCTGGTGCTGTCGCTGCCGTTCGCGTATCTGCATACGCGCGCGGGCGTGGTCGGCGTGAAGGTGTTCGGCGGCATCATGCTCGGCATGAGCTTCCAGCTGTTCAACACGCTGTTCTCGCATATCGGCACGCTCAATACGTGGCCCGCGCCGTTGACCGCGGCGACACCTGGGCTCGTCTACCTGGTGCTGGGGCTCGTCGGGTTGAAGTGGGTCGACCGGCACTAACGCCAGTGCGTTGAGGGGCATCGTCAGGAGCTGATGCGATGGCTATGCACGGACTGATTCTGTTTGGCCACGGCGCGCGCGATGCGCGCTGGCGCGAGCCGTTCGAGCGGCTCGCCGACAAGCTGCGCGCCGCGCGCGCGGCGACGGGCGAAGCTCCTGCGGTTACGCTCGCCTTTCTCGAACTGATGGAACCCGACCTGCCGACGGCCGTCGCGCAACTCGTCACGCAAGGCTGCGATGCGATCACCGTGGTGCCGGTGTTCTTCGGACAAGGCGGTCATGTCCGCAAGGATTTGCCCGCGATCGTCAATCATTGCCGCGCCGCGCATCCCGGTGTCGAGATTCGCTGCGCGGTGGCGGTCGGCGAGGATGATTCGGTGCTGGATGCGCTCGCGCAATATTGCTTGCGGCAGCTCTGATTTTTTCGTTCTGGTTGCTCAGATTCGCCGCTCTCGGGTCGGCCCTGCCGAGGATATTCAGGCCGCGACCAGCATCCCATTCGACGAGCGCTTCGCCTCGGTCTGCCGCGCCGCGAACGCCTCGCCGATCATCAACAGACTCGGCTGCGACGCATCGACCCAGCGCTGCGCTTCGCCGGTCGCAAGATCTTCCAACGTCAGCGTCAGCATGCGTTCGCGCGGCGTGCTGCACGCCTCGACGATCGCCACGGGCGTCGTCGCGGGCTTGCCAGCATCGATCAGTTGCTGCGCGATTTCGACGCCACTGTCGCGGCCCATGTAGAACACCAGCGAATCGGCGTTGACCTGCTCGCGGATCTCATCGGAACCTGGCGCGCGGCTGAACGTCGCGAGCGCGACGCTGCGCGACACGCCGCGCAGCGTCAGCGAACGCTTCAGCGTGGCCGCGCTCGCCAGCGCGGCGGTGATGCCCGGCACGACTTCATACTCGATGCCCGCGGCTTCGAGCGCTCGCATCTCTTCGTCGGCGCGGCCGAACAGCATCGGATCGCCGCCCTTCAAACGCACGACCACGTCGTGCTCCAAAGCCGCATCGACGATCTGCTTGTTGATGAACTGTTGGGCCGTCGATAGCTGGCCGCAGCGCTTGCCGACCGCAATGCGCTTCGCGCGCGCGGGCGCGTAGTCGAGCATCGCCGGCTCGACCAGCGCGTCGTGCAGCACGACGTCGGCGGCGCCGAGCAGCCGCGCGCCGCGCACCGTAATCAGGTCCGCGGCACCGGGTCCCGCGCCGATCAGATAAACCTTACCCATTGACATCAACCTGTTCGTTGGAGCGTACGCGGCGGCGCGTTGCGCCGCCTGTGTGGCCCATCCGTCGCCTGCCAGCCTTGCCGTGCTCAGGCGGAAAACGCGCGGATCATGCCGGCGGCGACCGTGTGGTTCGTCGCCTCGTCGATCAGCACGAACGCGCCGGTGCCCTGATGCGAGTCGTACGCGTCGCACACGAGCGGCTTCTGCAAGGTCAGCGCGACACGACCGATGTCGTTCATCGCCAGTTCCTTGCGATCGGTCGCCTGCGACAGCGTATGCACGTCGAGCACTTCCTTGATCGCGCCGATCTTGGCGAACACCGTGCTGGTGGTCTGCTTCAGCAGATACTTGCGCTGCGTCGACAGCGGCGTGTCGTCGAACCAGCAGAGGTCCGCTTCGAGCTTCTTCGCCGGCTCCGGCGCCGCTTCGCGCAGCACGAAGGTGTCGCCGCGCGACACGTCGACGTCTTCGGTGAGACGGATCGTCACCGTCTGACCGGCGAACGCACGGTCCACCTGCGCGGTGCCGCCGACCACCGGCGCGATAATCTCGGCCACGGTCGCTTCGCGATTGGCCGGCAACACGACGATCGTGTCGCCGAGCTTCACTTCGCCCGATTCGACCCGGCCCATGTAGCCACGGAAATCGTCGGCCTGGCTGCCGTCCTGGCGCGCGACCCACTGCACTGGAAAGCGCAGCGCCTCGCCGCTCGCGGTTTCGACCGGCAGCGCTTCGAGCACGTCGAGTAGCGGCTCGCCCGCGTACCACGGCATGCGCTCGCTCGCCGTGACGATGTTGTCGCCCTTCAGCGCCGACACCGGCACGAAGCGCACGTCCTGCAGACCGAGGTGACGCGCGAGCTCGACGTACGCGTCGCGGATCTCGTTGAAGCGCGCTTCGCTGTAGTCGACGAGGTCCATCTTGTTGATCGCGACGATCACGTGCTGCAGACCGAGCAGCTTGACGATCGCGCTATGACGCTTGGTTTGCGGCAGCAGTTGCGCGACGCCGTTTTCGAACGTCACGCGCGTCGCGTCGACGAGAATGATCGCCGCATGCGCGGTCGACGCGCCCGTCACCATGTTGCGCGTGTACTGCTCATGGCCCGGCGTATCGGCGATGATGAACTTACGCTTGGCGGTGGCGAAGTAGCGGTAGGCGACGTCGATCGTGATCCCCTGCTCGCGCTCGGCTTCGAGGCCGTCGGTCAACAGCGACAGATCGATTTCATCGCCGACGGTGCGCTTGTTCTTCGCGCGCGACAGCGCCGAGAGCTGGTCGCTCAATACCGCCTTGCTGTCGTACAGCAGGCGGCCGATCAACGTGCTCTTGCCGTCGTCGACGCTGCCCGCGGTGATGAAACGCAGCACGCCGAGGTCTTCTGGTTGATGAATACTGCTCATGGTTGCTTTGCCTTCGTCGTGTGCTTAGAAATAACCCTGCTTCTTGCGCTGCTCCATCGCCGCTTCCGACACCTGGTCGTCCATCCGCGTCGCGCCGCGTTCCGTGATTTCGGTGACGGCCGTCTCGGCGATGATCTTCTCGATGACGTCCGCGTCGCTTTCGACCGGGCACGTGCAGCTGATGTCGCCGACCGTGCGGAAACGCACGAGCGCCTGTTCGCTCGTCTCACCTTCGCGCATCGGCGTGAGCGGCGTGACCGGCACGAGCAGGCCGTTGCGGCGCACGATCTCGCGCTGGTGCGCGTAGTAGATCGACGGCAGTTCGAGCTGTTCACGCGCGATGTATTGCCATACGTCGAGCTCGGTCCAGTTCGAGATCGGGAACACGCGCATGTGTTCGCCGTTGTGCAGACGCGCGTTGTACAGGCTCCACAGTTCCGGGCGCTGCGCCTTCGGGTCCCACTGGCCGAATTCGTCACGGAACGAGAAGATGCGCTCTTTCGCGCGGGCCTTTTCCTCGTCGCGGCGCGCGCCGCCGATCATCGCGGTGTAACCGTACTGCTCGATGGTTTCGAGCAGCGTCACCGCCTGCGCGGCATTGCGCGAATCCGTTTCGCGACGCAGACGCACGGTGCCGCGCTTGATCGAATCTTCAACATGGCCGACCACCAGTTCCGCGCCGATCTCTTGCGCGCGACGATCGCGGAAGTCGATCACTTCGTCGTAGTTGTGGCCCGTGTCGATATGCACGAGCGGGAACGGTAGCTGCGTTTTGCGGTTCGCGCCGAGGCCGAACGCCTTCAGCGCGAGCGCGAGCACCACGACCGAATCCTTGCCGCCCGAAAACAGCAGCGCCGGCTTGCTGCATTCGGCGACCAGTTCGCGCAGGATGTGAATCGACTCGGCTTCGAGCCAATCGAGGTGATCCATCCGGTTGACCGTGTTGGCAAGCGGAGCGTTGACAGTGGAATCGAGCGTGGCGCTCATAGCGGGTCCTTCGTTGGTTCGCCCGGCAAGCGCTGCTCGCACGGGCGAAAATATTCAGATCGGTTTCGGCGGTAATGCGCCGCAAGCTCGGTACGCGGCGCTCAGGCCGACGCGTTTTCGTTGCGCTCGACCGCAATCGGAGTAATCGCCGTGATATGCAAACCGCATTCCTTCGTATCGCGCGACTCCCACCACCAGCGCCCCGCCCGGCTGTCTTCGCCGGGGCGGATCGCACGCGTACACGGCTCGCAGCCGATGCTCGGATAACCGCGCGCATGCAGCGGATTGACCGGCACGTCGAACGCACTAAGATAATCCCAGACTTCGGCTTCGGTCCAGTCCGCGAGTGGATTGAATTTGGCGATATTGCGCGCGCTGTCGTGCTCTTCCTCGTGCAGCTCGGCACGGGTGACCGATTGCTCGCGACGCTGCCCGGTCACCCAGGCGCTGACCTCGGCAAGCGCGCGATTGAGCGGCTCGACCTTGCGGATCTCGCAGCAGCGCTTGCGCAGCTCGACGCTTTCATAGAATGCGTTCAGGCCGTGCCCGTTCACATACTGCTCGACCGCGGCCGCCTGCGGATGAAACTGCTCGATGTCGTAGCCGTAGCGCTCTTTCACGCGGTCGAGCATGCCGAGCGTTTCCGCATGCAGACGCCCCGTGTTCAGCGAAAAGATGCCGATCTTCACGCCGCGCGACAGGATCGCATGCGTGAGCAGCATGTCTTCGGCCGCGAGGCTGCTCGCGAGCTTCACGTTCGCGTGACGCGCGGCGATCGAGTCGAGCAGCGCGTCGAGACGCTCGACCTTCGCCGCGAGTTCCGGGCTCAACGATTGGGCGGCGCTCATGCCGGGACCTTGGCGGCGCCAGCCTGCGCGGCACGGCGGCGGAACAGCGGCGACGTGTCCACGGCGCCCTGGTACTGCACGCTAAAGTCGTCGAACGCTTTCAACGCGTCGTTGATGTCCTTGTCGGCGCGCAGTGCATACGCGTCGAAGCCGCAACGGAACATGAACGTGATCTGGTCGCGCAGCACGTCGCCGATCGCGCGCAGTTCGCCCTTGTAGCCATAGCGCTCGCGCAGCAGACGGCCGATGCTGTAGCCACGGCCGTCGCGGAACACCGGGAAGTCCACGGCGATCAGCGCGAGCTTGTCGAAGTCGCCGACGAGGTCCGCCGGTTCGTTATCCGGCGCGAGCCACACGCCGATGTCGGCGGCTTGACGCGCGGCCACGAGCGCTTCACGCTCGGCCTGCCACAGCGCCAGCGGCACGATGACCTTGCCGGCCGGCAGTTCGGCCACTGCCGGCAAAGCGCCGTCTTCCGCGGCACGCACGACGCTCCAGTCGTCGTTGACGATCGCGCGGTTCTTGATGATTGAAGCCATCTGTTCAGTATCCTTTCGCGGTTACGCGTGAGCCGGTTGACGCGCGGCGTACACGCGCTCCTTGAACGGCGCGATGCCGATGCGGGTGTACGTATCGATGAAACGCTCGCCTTCCTGGCGGTTTTCCACGAACGTATCGATCACCTTCGTCATCACGTCGGGCATTTCCTCGGCCGAGAACGACGGGCCGATCACACGGCCAAGGTGAGCGCCGGTCGCGCCGGTGCCCTGCTCGCCGCCGAGCGTCACCTGGTACCACTCGGAGCCGTCCTTGTCGACGCCCAGAATGCCGATGTTGCCGACGTGATGGTGACCGCACGCGTTGATGCAGCCCGAGATGTTCAGCGACACGTCGCCGAGGTCGTACACGTAGTCGAGATCGTTGAAACGTTCCTGGATCGCGAGCGCGATCGGAATCGACTTCGCATTCGCGAGCGAGCAGAAGTCACCGCCCGGGCACGAGATGATGTCGGTCAACAAGCCGATGTTCGGCGTCGCGAAACCCTGCGCCCTGGCCTTTTCCCACAGCGCGAACAGGTCGCGCTTCTTGACGTCGGCGAGGATCAGGTTCTGTTCGTGCGACACGCGGACCTTGCCGAACGAGTATTCGTCGGCCCAGTCGGCGACCGCGTCCATCTGCACGTCCGTCGCGTCGCCCGGCGCAACCGTGGTCGGCTTCAGCGACAGCGTGACCGACGCGTAGCCCGCCACCTTGTGCGGACGCACGTTACGCTCGACCCAGCGCGCGAACGCGCGGTTTTCCAGCAGATGCTTTTCGAACGGCGTATCGGTGTCCGGCAGCTTGTCGTAAGCGGGCGGCGCGAAGTATTGCGTCACGCGATCGACTTCGGCCTGCGTGAGCGTCGACGGGCCGTCCTTCAGGTGCTGCCACTCTTCTTCGACCTGCGCGGCGAACTTCTCCGGCGACAGCGCCTTCACCAGAATCTTGATACGCGCCTTGTACATGTTGTCGCGGCGGCCGTAGCGGTTGTACACACGCAACACGGCTTCGCTATAGGTCAGCAGGTGCTGCCACGGCAGATCGCGGCGGATCACCGCGCCGACGATCGGCGTGCGGCCCAAACCACCACCGGCGAGGATGTCGGCCACCAGTTCGCCCTGTTCGTTCTTGCGCAGATACACGCCCATGTCGTGAATCTGCACGGCCGCGCGGTCTTCCTTCGAACCCGACACCGCGATCTTGAACTTGCGCGGCAGCCACGCGAATTCGGGGTGGAACGTCGACCATTGACGCAGGATTTCGGCCCACGGACGCGGATCGACGACTTCGTCGGGCGCCACGCCGGCGAATTGATCGGCGGTGATGTTGCGAATGCAGTTGCCCGAGGTCTGAATGCCGTGCATCTGCACCGAGGCGAGCTTGCGCAGAATCTCCGGCGTTTCTTCGAGCTTGATCCAGTTGTACTGGATGTTCGTACGCGTCGAGAAATGGCCGTAGCCGCGGTCGTGTTCGCGCGCGATCTGCGCGAGCACGCGCATCTGGTCGCTGCGCAAGTTGCCGTACGGAATCGCGATGCGGTGCATGTACGCGTGGCGCTGGTAATACAGACCGTTCTGCAGGCGCAGCGGACGGAATTCCTCTTCGCTCAATTCGCCCGACAAGCGGCGGCGAACCTGATCGGCGTACTGCGCGACCCGTTCATCGACGATGGTCTGGTCGTACTGATCGTATTGGTACATTCGGGGGCCCCAATTTTTCGAAACTTGCGTGACACGCGACCGTCCGGATCGGCCGCGGCTTGAATACCGGCTTTGTCAGCTATCGCAAGCGAGCGTTTAGACCCATCGCTCATTTGCTTATAACAAATACAGATATCCATATTGAAAAAGATGGACAGATCGTAATAAACTCGCCTTATATTTCAAACGACTAAAAAATTCTTTTTATATGCGGCGAGGTTATATATGAACCTGCACCAATTCCGCTTCGTCCGCGAGGCTGTGCGGCAGAACTTCAACCTCACCGAAGCGGCCAAGGCGTTGTTTACGAGCCAGCCGGGCGTCTCGAAGGCGATCATCGAGCTGGAGGACGAACTTGGCGTCGAAATCTTTACCCGCCACGGCAAGCGCGTGCGCTCGCTGACCGAGCCGGGCCGCATCATATTGGAGTCGGTCGAAAAGATCCTGCAGGAAGTGGAAAGCCTGAAGCGGGTCGGCAAGGACTTCGCGGCGCAGGATCAGGGCAACCTGACGATCGCCGCGACCCACACGCAGGCGCGCTACTCGCTGCCCGCGGCGATCGCGGAGTTCAAGAAGCGCTTTCCGAAGGTTCACCTTTCAATTCTGCAAGGCAGCCCGACCCAGGTCGCCGAAATGGTGCTGCACGACCAGGCCGACCTCGCGATCGCGACCGAGGCGATCTCGAACTACAAGGATCTGGTGTCGCTGCCCTGCTTCCAGTGGCACCACGTCGCGGTGCTGCAGCCCGACCATCCGCTGCTCGAGCGCAAGCTGCTGTCGCTCGACGACCTGACCCAGTACCCGCTGATTACGTACGACAACGCGTTCGCCGGCCGCACCAAGATCAACGAAGCGTTCCGCCTGCGCGGGCTGCATCCGGACATCGTGCTCGAGGCGATCGACGCCGACGTGATCAAGACCTACGTCGAGCTGGGCCTCGGCGTCGGCATCATGGCCGACATCGCGTTCAACGCCGAGCGCGACCGCCATTTGCGCGCGATGCCGGTCGGCCATCTGTTCGGCAGCAACGTGACGCGCGTCGCGCTGAAACAGGGCGCGTATCTGCGCAGCTACGTGTACACGCTCGTCGAGCTGCTGTCGCCGAGCCTGAGCCGCAAGCTGATCGAGCAGGCGCTGAAGGGCGAACACGAAACCTATGAGCTTTGAACCGCTTCCATACCGCTCTCTCGCTACGGAGACCTTCCGATGAAGTTGCATAACAATAAAGTACGCAACACCCTGCGCGGCCTCGCGGCCGCGGCGCTGCTCGTCGCCGGCGCGGCGCACGCCGACCTGAAAGTCGGCATCGATCTGTCGTACACCGGACCGGCCGCCGTGATCGGCATCACGAGCAAGAACGCGATGCTGATGTGGCCGCAGACGATCGCCGGCCAGAAAGCCGACTACATTTTCCTCGACGACGCGTCCGACCCCGGCAACGCCGTGCGCAACATCCGCAAGCTGATCGACGAGGACCACGTCGACGTGGTCGTCGGCCCGAACATCACGCCGGCCGCGATGGCCGCGCTCGATCCGGTCGCCGACAGCCAGACGCCGATGATCACGCTGATCGGCTCGGCGATCGTCGTCGAGCCGCAGGAAGGCAAAAAGATCTGGGCCTACAAGATGGCGCAGACCGATAGCGCGATGGCCGACGTGATGACGCGCTACATGTCGAACCACGACGTGAAGACGGTCGGTTTCATCGGTTTCGCGGATGGCTACGGCGAAAGCTGGCTCAACGAGTTCAGCAAGTTCGCTGCGCTGCGCCATATCCAGCTGGTCGCGACCGAGCGCTACAACCGCACCGACGCGAGCGTGACCGGCCAGATCCTGAAGCTGATGGCCGCGAAGCCCGACGCGATCCTGATCGCCGGCGCGGGCACCCCAACGGTACTGCCGCAGCGCACGCTGATCGAGCGCGGCTACAAGGGCCCGATCTATCAGACGCATGGCATCGCGACACCGGAGTTCATCAAGCTCGGCGGTAAAGACGTGGAAGGCACGCTGTTCCCGACGCAACCGGTCGTCGTCGCGCGCACGCTGCCGGCCGATCATCCGTCGAAGAAGGCGGCGCTCGCGTTCGTCGACGCGTACGAGGCGAAGTACGGCCCCGGCAGCGTCACGCAGTTCGCGGGCGACGCGGCCGGCGTGTACCCGCGCCTGCAGGACGCCGTCGCGCGCGCGTTGAAGACCGCGCAGCCGGGTACGCCGGCGTTTCGCGTCGCATTGCGCGACGAGCTCGAACACGCGCATGAGCTGGTGGTGCCGAACGGGGTCGTCAATACGAGCCCGAAGGATCACGTCGGTCTCGATCAGCGGGCGAGCGTGATGGGCACCATCAAGAATGGCAAGTTTGTTTACCTGAGCCAGTAATCTGGCATCGGGGCGCCGATCAGGCGCCCCTGACGGCGGCTTCGCGAATGTGCAAGCCGCCGTTCGTTCAGCGGGCACCCCATCCGCTTTCTTTCGCCTTTCGGTAGAACTTCCCTCACGGCGCGTCCGCACGATCGGCCACACCGCGCCAGCGAACGCCTACACTGCATGGATCCGCTTCTCCGTTGGCGCATTGCACGCATGCGACGCATGCTGCGTCACGGTCAACGCGTTGCCCGTCCGGCAGACCTGATCACGCGAACGCTGCCGGAGCACAGCATCCGCACGGGAGGCATGATGGCCACCGCTTCGATCGCAGAGAACGCCAGCGCTGGCATCGTCACCGTTGCAAGCACCCATGCGGGCGACGCGACCGCCGAGCGTCTTCGAACCTTGATTCTGGAGCGAGGGCTGACGGTTTTCGCGTGCATCGATTTCAGCGGTGACGCTGGGCGCGAGGGACTGGCGATGCCGTTCAGCCGGCTCCTGATCTTCGGCAATCCCAAAGCCGGTACACCGTTGATGCAACTCGCGCCGACCGCCGCGCTCGATCTTCCTTTGAAGGTGCTCGTCTGGGAGGACGCGGACGGCCGTGCGTGGCTATCGTTCAACTCGACGGCCTATCTTCGTGAGCGGCATGGTCTGCCGGACGACTTGATGAAGCCGGTGAGCGGTGTGGCCGCCCTCGTCGATGCGGCCGCGCGATAACGCCTCGAACGAAGGAGACCGCCATGTCCATGCACGCTCTGGTCCTCAGCCAATACAACGGCCCGCTCGAATACACGACGCTGCCCCGCCCGGAACCCGCTGCCGGCCAGGTCCTGGTGCGCGTCGCCGCGAGCGGCCTCAATCCGCTCGACATCAAGATTCGCGCGGGCGAGGCCGGGCACGCGCAACACCCGTTGCCGCTCGTCCTCGGTATCGACCTTGCGGGCACGGTGGAGGCGCTCGGCGATGGCGTCGGCGGGTTCGCTGTCGGCGACAACGTGTATGGCATGACCGGCGGCGTCGGCGGCATCCAGGGGTCACTCGCCGAGTACGCTGCGGTCGATGCCGCCCTGCTCGCCCATGCGCCGCGCAATCTGTCGATGCGCGAGGCCGCCGCGTTGCCGCTCGCGTTCATCACGTCGTATGCGGGTATCGTCGATCGCGCGCATCTGCAAGGCGGAACCAAGGTGCTGGTCCAGGGTGGCGCCGGAGGGGTCGGCCACATCGCCGTGCAACTGGCGCGCGCGCTCGGCGCCGACGTCTATGCAACCGCGAGCGCACACAATGCCGAGCTGGTGCGGCGGCTTGGCGCGACACCGATCGACTACCGCGCGCAGACGGTCGAACAGTATGTGGCGAGTTTGACCAATGGCGAAGGATTCGATCTGGTCGTCGATACGGTAGGGGGGGCCTCGCTCGATGCGTCGTTCGCCGCGGTCCGGCATTTTGGGCACGTGGTCAGTGCGCTTGGCTGGGGGACGCATGCGCTTGCGCCGCTATCGTTTCGTGAAGCCAGCTATTCAGGGATCTTTACGCTGTATCCGTTGCTGACCGGTCGATATCGCGCGCACCTCGGCGAGATGATGCGCGAAGCGACGCGGCTCGTGGAAAGCGGCGCGCTCGCGCCCGTGGTCGATCAGACACGGTTCGATTTGCGCAGCGCAGACGAGGCCTATCAGCTCGTTGCCAGTGGGACTGGACGTGTGAAGGTGGTGGTCGACGTGGATACCGCGCAACGCTGACCCGGTCAGGAACAACCCATCGAAATCAGCGCCGTCACCCGACTCAGGTATGCTGGGCCCTTTGTAACCGCTTCCGTTCAAGGGGAGACCATGCGGCGCGTTGTATTCAATCAGAAAGGTGGCGTAGGCAAATCGACCATCGTCTGCAACCTGGCGGCCATCAGCGCGAGCGAAGGTCTGCGTACGCTGGTGATCGACCTCGACGCTCAGGCGAATTCGACCCAGTATCTGCTCGGGGCCCAGGCGAGCGAAGTCCACCCCACCGTCGCGGGCTTCTTCGAAACCGCGCTCGGCTTCAGCTTCAAACCCGTGGAAGCGACCTCGTTCATCCATCCGACGCGCTTCGAGAATCTCGACGTGATGCCCGCCCATCCCGACCTCGACACGCTGCACGGCAAGCTCGAATCGCGCTACAAGATCTACAAGCTGCGCGACGCGCTGAACGAACTCGACATGTACGACGCGATTTACATCGACACGCCGCCCGCGCTGAACTTCTACACGCGCTCGGCGCTGATCGCCGTCGAGCGTTGTCTGATTCCGTTCGACTGCGACGACTTCTCGCGTCGCGCGCTCTACACGCTGCTCGAAAACGTCAAGGAGATCCAGCAGGATCACAACGACGCGCTGCAGGTGGAGGGCATCGTCATCAACCAGTTCCAGCCTCGCGCGAGCCTGCCGCAAAAGCTCGTCGACGAACTGATCGGCGAAGGCTTGCCGGTGCTGGGGTCGCGCTTGTCATCGTCGGTGAAGATCCGTGAGTCGCATCAGCTGGCGACACCCGTCATTCATCTCGATCCGGGGCATAAGCTCGCGCAGGAGTATCGGGCGTTGCATCGGGAGTTGAGCGAGTAAGCCGGAGCGACGCGTTGCGCTGCCAGCAAGCGATGATCTTGCCGTCGCTGAGCGGGTCGTGGTTCATCGCGTGTTTTCGTCCGTAGTCCACAACCGCATACCGTCGGCAAAATTGTTAAAGTAACGCTCTCGTCAATCAGCCGCCGCAGTCCCCCTCATGCGCACTACCCGAGCCATCCACGCCGTCGAGCGCCTGAAAACGCGCAGCGGCAACCCGCGCTTCGCCGCGATCAGTCTGTCCGGCGGCCTGTTCTATCTGGTCGACAAATCGAGCGGAGTCGACCAGAAAGTGTCCGACCCGCTGACGCTCGACGACTTCGTCAAGTTCGTCGACGCCTACGGCCCGCAGAAGCCGCGCAAGGCCAGCAAGCTCGATATCGCGTTCGAAGCGCAGATCAAGAAAAGCAAGGGCGGTTGACGCTTCGGCAGCTTCGTCGACCTGGCGTTTTGTTGCAACGCTTCATGCCCCTTCCATCTGCACCCACCGCCCATCCGCCGCACTGCTCTTCAGCACCGCGTCGATAAACCGCAAACCGTCGACGCCATCATCGACCGTCGTCAATAGCAGGCTCTCGGCTGGTGGCGTGCGACCGTCGTTCAACGCATCGATCTGCAACGCCGCATCCTGGTACAACTGCGCGAACGCTTCCAGATAGCCTTCCGGATGCCCGGCCGGCACACGGGTCGCATGCGCGGCAACCTGACTATTCACCCGAGCGCGCGTCAATCGTTCGGCAGCGCCGCCCAACGGCGTGAACCACAAGGCGTTCGGCTCCTCCTGATCGAACGCGAGTCCTGCTTTCGTGCCATACACGCGCAAGCGCAGCGCGTTCTCCGCGCCGCTCGCCACCTGGCTGGCCCACAACATGCCGCGCGCGCCGTTCGCATAACGCAGCATCGCCTGCACGTGATCGTCGACACGACGCCCCGCTACGAACGTGTGCAACTCGGCCGACAGCGCGCTCGGCATCATCCCCGTCACGAAAGCGGCCAGTTGATACGCGTGCGTGCCGATATCGCCGAGGCACCCGGCCGGTCCCGCCAACGCCGGATCGGTGCGCCAGCCCGCCTGCCTGTTCGCGCCGCCTGTTTCGACCGGCTCGGCGAGCCAGTCCTGCGCATACTCGACCTGCACGACGCGAATCTCGCCCAGTTCGCCACGTTCGACCAGCTCGCGCGCATGCCGCACGAGCGGGTAGCCCGAATAGGTATGCGTCAACGCAAACAGCCGCTTTTTTGATTGCGCGAGCTTCGCGAGCGCTTCGCCTTCGGCGAGCGAAACCGCGAGCGGCTTGTCGCAGATCACGTGGATGCCGGCTTCGAGAAACGCCGTCGCGACCGGCGCGTGCAGATGATTCGGCGTGACGATCGCGACCGCGTCGATGCCGTCCTCGCGCGCGGCCTCGGCGCGCGCCATCTCGCGCCAATCCGCGTAGCTGCGCGCGATGCCCGCTTCGACGGCGCTCGCCCGCGCGCGCTCGGAATCGGACGACAACGCGCCCGCCACCAGTTCGAAACGATCGTCGAGCCGCGCGGCGATCCGATGCACGGCGCCGATGAATGCGCCCTGCCCGCCGCCGACCATCCCCAGCCTGAGCCTTCTTCGCTGCATTGTTTGCGCTCCCATGTGTTGCGTCGGCTGTCACCGCCCGGCTGTCAGATGCCGAGCACGCTTTTTAACTGCGCGGTATCGACACCGCTTCCCGCGAAGTCATCGAACGCACGCTCGGCCACGCGGATGATGTGCCGGCGAATGAACGCCGCGCCTTCGCGCGCGCCGTCGTGCGGATGCTTCAATGCGCATTCCCATTCGAGCACGGCCCAGCCCGGAAAATCGAACTGCGCCATCTTCGAGAAGATCGCGCCGAAGTCGATCTGCCCATCGCCGAGCGAGCGAAACCGCCCCGCGCGTTCGACCCAGCCGCTGTAGCCGCCGTACACGCCCTGCTTGCCGGTCGGACGAAACTCCGCGTCCTTCACATGAAACGCCTTGATGCGCTCGTGGTAGATATCGATGAACGCGAGATAGTCGAGCTGTTGCAGCACGAAGTGGCTCGGGTCGTACAGGATGTTCGCGCGCGGATGCTGATCGACCGCCGCGAGAAAGCGCTCGAACGTCACGCCGTCGTGCAGGTCTTCGCCCGGATGCAGTTCGTAGCAGACATCGACGCCGGCCGCGTCGAACGCATCGAGAATCGGCGTCCAGCGGCGCGCGAGCTCTTCGAACGCGCCTTCGACGAGACCGGCCGGCCGCTGCGGCCACGGGTACAGATACGGCCACGCGAGCGCGCCCGAAAACGACACGTGCGTGCTCAGGCCCAAACGACGCGACGCCTGCGCCGCGAGCTTCATCTGCGCGATCGCCCATTCGGTGCGCGCCGCCGGATTGCCGCGCACCTGCGGCGCGGCGAAGCCGTCGAACAGCGTGTCGTAAGCCGGATGCACGGCGACCAGTTGCCCTTGCAGATGGGTCGATAGTTCGGTGATCGCGACGCCCGCGTTGTCGACGCTCTCGCGCAGTTCGTCGCAATACGCGTCGCTCGCGGCCGCCTTGTCGAGATCGATCAGGCGCGGGTCGCACGGCACCTGGATGCCCTTGAAGCCGAGACCCGCGGCCCAATCCGCGAGATGCCCGAGGTTGTCGAACGGCACGTCGTCGCCCACGAACTGCGCGAGAAAAATCGCCGGCCCTTTGATGGTTTTCATCGTACGGTTCCTCGAACTTTGCGCGCGGGCCGCGCCCGCGCGTGCTAGACGATGCTCGGCGCGCCGCTCAGAACGGCGAGTCGGGGAAATAGAACTGCTGGGCGTTTTCCTTCGTGATCAGCACCGACGGAATGATCGTGGTGGCCGGCAGCTTGTCGCCCTTCAGCCGCGCTTCGGCCGTCAGCTTGATCGCGTCGTAGATGAATTTCGGCGAGTACGACACGTCGGCCTTGATCATCGGCGCGCCGTCCATCACGTTCTTCACCATCCCCTTCGAGCCCGCGCCGCCGAACACGATCTTGATGTCGTTGCGCTTCGCCTGATCGATCGCCTTCAGCACGCCGACCGCCATGTCGTCGTCGGCGGCCCATACGGCGTCGATGTGCTTGAAGCGCGTCAGGTAGTCCTGCATCACCTTGAACGCGTCGTCGCGATTCCAGTTCGCGTACCTGGCGTCGAGAATCTTGATGTCCGGATAGTTTTTCATCACGCCGGTGAAGGCGGTCCAGCGCTCGTTGTCGAGCGTGGTCGGAATGCCGCGCAGCGCGACGACGTTGCCCTTGCCATCAAGTGCCTTCGCCAGGTACTCGGCCGGAATCTTGCCGAACGCGGTGTTGTCGCCGGCCACGTAGGCGTCCTGCGCACTGGTGTTCGTCAGGCCGCGATCGACCACCGTCACGTACACGCCTTTCTTCTTCACCTGCTCGACCGGCTGTGTCAGCGTCGCCGATTCGTACGGGAAGATCACGAGCGCGTTGATCTTGTTGACCGTCACGAGATCCTGCAACTGGTTCGCCTGCTCGGGTGCGTTGGCGGCCGTTTTCACGATCACTTTCAGATCGGGATGCGCCTTCTCGAGATCCGCCTTCGCCTTGTTCGCCCACCAGACGATGCCGCCGGTGAAGCCGTGATCGGCCGTCGGAATCGCGACGCCCAGCGTGACCTTGTCGTCGGCGCGCGCCGCGCCGCTCGTGCCCAGTATCCCCAACGCCAGCACGCCGGCGCCGATCGCTCGAATGACTTGCTTCATGGTGTGTGTCTCCAATCATGAGGCGTTCGCTCGCCCCGATTTTTCGGACCTGCCGTTGGTTTACCGCGCCTGCTTTGCTACGCCTGCTTCGCTGCGATTTGTTCAGCGCGCTTTTTTCACTGCGCTCGCGCCGCTGGAAGTGCGCGGCTAGCGCCGCCCACGCTGCACGAACGCGACGAAAATAATCACGACGCCCTGCACCGCCGCGTTCAGATACACGCTGATGATGCTGGTCAGGTTCAGGATGTTCGCGATCACCGACAGCAGGATCGCGCCGATCACGGTGCCGATCACGCGTCCCTCGCCGCCCTTGAGCGCGGTGCCGCCGACCACCACCGACGCGATCGCTTCGAGCTCCCACAACAGGCCCGTGGTCGGCGTGGCGGAGCCGAGGCGCGGCACGTAGAGCACGGTGGCCACGCCCACGCAAATCCCCAGCAGCACATAAGTGACGATCTTCACCGTATCGACGCGAATCGCCGCATAACGCGCGACCTGTTCGTTCGAGCCGATCGCCTGGACGTGCCGGCCGAACGCGGTGCGATTGAGGATCAGCGCGCCGCCGGCCGCGACCACGAGAAACACCCAGATCGGCACCGGCACGCCGAACAGGCTCGCGTAATAGACCGGACCGTAGAGGTCCGATAGCGAATCATTGAGCGTCAGCGCGCCGCCATCGGCCAGCCATGTCAGCACCGCGCGAAAAATCCCGAGCGTGCCCAGGGTGACGATGAACGGCTCGATGCGCCCTTTGGTGATCAGCAGCCCATGCGCGCAGCCGAACAGCGCGCCGAGCACGAACGCCGCGACGATGCCGATTGTCACGATCACGAGCGGCGGCAACGCATGACCGGCCGCGCCCGCCGCGAGCCCGTTCATCAGCCAGATCATGATGCCCGCGATCAGCGCGGCCATCGAGCCGACCGACAGATCGATGCCGCCCGAGATGATCACGAAGGTCATGCCGACCGCGATGATGCCGATGAACGACGTGCGCGTGAGCACGTTCATCAGGTTGTCGAGCGTCGCGAAGTCGCGATTGAGCAGCGTGCCGACGATGCACAGCACGATCAGCCCGGCGAGCGGCCCGAGCGTATAGAGCCGCTGCGCGACGCGCAGCGCGCGCCGTGATTGCACGGCTTCAGTGGGTGCCGGTCGCATGAGCGATCAACTCCTCTTCGGTCAGATGCTCGAGCGTCAGCGTCGCTTGCAGATGTCCCGCGCGCATCACGGCGACGCGATGGCACAAGCCGATCAGCTCGACCAGTTCGGATGAAATGACGATCACCGCGCGGCCCTGCGCGGCGAGACGATGAATCAGGAAGTAGATGTCGCGCTTCGCGCCGACGTCGACGCCGCGCGTCGGCTCGTCGAGCACGATCACGTTCGGGTCGGGCTGCAGGAACTTCGCGAGCGCGAGCTTCTGCTGGTTGCCGCCCGACAGCATGCGCGCGCGGCTTGACAGGTCGCCGGTACGAATGCCGAATTCGCCGACGGCCTTCTGCAAGGCCGCGCGCCCCGCTTTGATGTCGAGCAGCGGATGCGCGTAGCGTTCGAGCGTCATCAGCGTGACGTTGTCCTGCAGGCTCAGGTCGACGTGCAGACCCTTGCCCTTACGGTCCTCGCTCAGATACGTGAGACCGTGGCGCATCGCGTCGCGCGGGTTCTTCAGATCGACTGCCCGGCCGGCGATTTCAATCGTGCCGCCCGAGCGTTTGCGCAAGCCGATGATCGCCTCGAACGCCTCGGTGCGGCCCGCGCCGACGAGGCCCGCGAAGCCGAGCACTTCGCCCGCGCGCACCTCGAAGCTTAGATCCTCGACCCAGTCGGGCACCGTCAGGCCGTTCACACGCAACGCGATCGGCGTGTCGGCGGGCACCGTCCGCTTGTCGGGGAACATGTCGGACACGTCGCGCCCGACCATCAGGTTCGCCATCTGCTGACGCGCGAGCCCCGCGGTTTCACCGCGCGCGACGAAGCGGCCATCGCGCATCACGATCACTTCGTCGGTGATGCGCTCCACTTCATCGAGCTTGTGGGAGATGTAGACGATCGTCACGCCATCGGCCTTGAGCTTCAGCATCAGCGCGAAGAGCCGTTCGGTCTCGGCGGGCGTCAGGGTCGCGGTCGGCTCGTCCATGATCAGGAGACGCGCGCGGCGCGACAGCGCTTTCGCGATCTCGACCATCTGCTTTTCCGCGACGATCAGCTCGCGCACCTTCGTGTCCGGCGCGCGCTCGAGCCCGACCTGCGCGAGATAGCGCGCGGCGTCGCTGCGCATCGCGGCATCGTCGACTAACCAGCCGCGGCGCTTCTCGTGACCGAGGTACATGTTCTGCGCGATCGTCAGATGCTCGGCGAGGTTGAACTCCTGGTGGATCAGCACGATGCCCTGCGCCTCGGCGTCGCGTGAGCCGGCGAAGCGCTGCGCGTGGCCGTCGACCAGCACGCTGCCTGACGTTGCCGTTTCATAACCGGCGAGGATTTTCATCAGCGTCGACTTGCCCGCGCCGTTCTCGCCGAGCAGGCCGTAGATGCGGCCGGGTGCGAGTTCGAAGCTCACGCCGTGCAGCACGCGCACGGGCCCGAAGTCCTTGCGGATGTCGTCGAAACGGATCGCGAGGCTCATGGCTCACGCACTCCCACGGATCACGAGGCGATGCGGCAGCAGCACGCCCGGCACGTTGGCCTGCCGATTCGCGAGGCGTTGCAGCAACAGACGCGCGGCGGTCTCGCCGAGTTCGCGCATCGGCTGCGCGATCGTCGTGAGCGGCGGATCGATCTGCGCGGCGAGCGAGATGTCGTCGAAGCCGGCCACGGCGACGTCGTCGGGCACGCGCTTGCCGACGCAGCGCAAGCCGTGGATCACGCCGATCGCGAGCGTGTCCGACACGGCGAAAATCGCGCTCGGCGCATCGCGCTGCCGCATCAACGCAGCCGCGGCCGACGCACCCGCCTCGTAATCGAGGCTGTTCAGATTCATGCGCCAGCGCGGGTCGGGCGCGATGCCCGCGTCGCTCAAGGCGTCGAGGTAGCCCTGCTGACGCTGGCGCGCATACAGATAGTCGACGTCGGAATTGATCAAGCCGATGCGCCGGTGGCCGCGCGTGAGCAGGTGGCGCACGGCGTCGCCCGCCGCGCGGTAGTTGTCGATGCCGACGTACGGCACGCCCATCTGCGGATCGAACTCGCAGCACGCGACCCACGGCAGCGCCTGCGACGCTTCACCGAGCGCCTGCTGGATCGTCGCCGGATCGAGGCAGATCGCGCCGTCCGCGCGGCGCCGCCGCAGCATGTCGAAGTAGCTGCGCTCACGCCCCGGGTCCGCGCCGGTGTCGCATAGCAACATGAAATAGCCGTGCTGACGCGCGACGCTGTCGATACCGCGCACGATCTCCGCGTAAAACGGATTGCCGAAGTCCGGCACCATCGTCAGCAGCAGGCGGCTTTCGGCGGTGCGCAGATTGCGCGCAAGTTCGTTGACGCGGTAGCCGCTCGCGTCGATCGCGGCGAGCACCCTGTCGCGGGTAGCGGTCCGCACGTTCTCGTGGCCGTTCAGCACGCGCGACACTGTCGCGACCGACACGCCCGCCTGCTCGGCCACGCCGGCGATCGACGGCCCGTCGGCCGCGCGCGGCGAGCGCCTCTGCGGCTGAGGTTGCGGTTGACTGCTCGCGCCGGACACCACGGCCGGCGACGATCGGGACGGCGTTCGGGACACACGACCTCACAGCAAAAATGTAATCGATTACATTTTGTGGCGATGGCGATGCGAATCGCAAGGACGGATCGCTAGGGATTAACACGGGGGCCGCCCGGCCTGTCGCTTGCCCGCGAGCGGCCGACGCGAGTCCGCCATTTGATACAATCCCGCAGTTCCCCTGACGCGGCTTGCGATGCGAATACCTTGCTCCGAAGCCGCGGCCGCCGGCAATCCGCCGGGGCCGGGTCAGGACAAAAGTCTGCGGCAGCCGCCGCCCGCTCGCCAAACCAAAACCGCCGAATCCACCATGAACATCGAGCAAGCGCGTTTCAACATGATCGAACAGCAGATCCGCCCCTGGGAAGTGCTCGACCAGGACGTGCTGAATCTGCTGTCGATCGTCAAACGTGAGAATTTCGTCCCCGCCGCTTACCGCGACCTGGCTTTTGCGGACTTCGAAGTGCCGCTGCCGGCCGGCCAGCACATGCTGGCGCCGCGCGTCGAGGCGCGCGTGCTGCAGGAACTCGCGGTGAAGAAGCACGAAAGCGTGCTGGAAATCGGCGCGGGCTCGGGTTACATGGCGGCGCTGCTCGCGCATCGCGCGCAACACGTGTTGACCGTCGACATCGAACCGGAACTGGCCGAGTTCGCGAAGAGCAACCTGATCGCCAACGGCGTGCTGAACGTCGAAGTCGCGACCGGCGACGCCGCGCGCGGCTGGACCGGCGCGGCACCGTACGACGTGATCTGCGTGTCGGGCGGTCTGCCGGTGCTGCCGCAGGAAATCCTCGAACAGTTGAAGATCGGCGGCCGTCTCGCGGCGTTCGTCGGCAGCGCGCCGGTGATGAAGGCGCAAATCATCACGCGCATCGACGAGAAGCAATACCGCATCTCCGACGTGTTCGAAACCTATGTCGAGCCGCTCGCCAACGCGGTGCAGCCGGCGCGGTTCAGGTTCTAAGCGGCTCTTTTTCGCTGCGCTTGGCCGCTGTATTGTTGATCTGGACGGACGGCGAGTAAGCCGCCGCCCCACGAACTGGATGTCTTGCTGATGCAAAACCTGACCGCTCCCGCACTCGCCGAATGGCTCGCCGATACCTCACGCCCCGCACCCGTGCTGCTCGACGTACGCGAGCCGTGGGAACTGCAAACGGCGTCGATCGCCGGCATCGTGTCGATTCCGATGCGCGAGATCCCCGCGCGCAGCGAAGAACTCGATGACGACGCGCAGATCGTCTGCATCTGCCATCACGGTGCGCGCAGCGCGCAGGTCGCGATGTTCCTCGAATCGCGCGGACACACCAACGTGTTCAATCTGCAAGGCGGGATCGACGCGTGGTCGCGTCAGGTCGATCCGTCGGTTCCGACTTACTGAGATTCGGCGCGAAGGTAGCGCGTTGAAGCGGCGCAAGGGCTGACGGTCCTTGCGCCGTTTGTCTTTGGTGCTGCGCCAGAAATGGTGGCGAACACCCCGCAAGATCGACGGCTTGCGGGGTGTTTTGTTTTTTGTGAGCGATCATTCAGCCCGTCATTGAGCAGGGACTAACGGTTGTTCGTGGACGTCCCTGCCGACCGATGACTATTGCGCACGCTGGCAAAAGCAAGCGGAAATTTTGGGCCGTCGCCCATATACGGACAACCGATCGCGCGGTGATTATCTGATCGCTGCCGATCCGGGCAGCGCCTTCAAATAGATCGTCGGCACCCCTATGTCCCTGTCCGTATTTGAGATGCACTCCGTGGAGTTGTTTTGCCAGAGGCCGTTGAGCGCTTGTTATGTGATCTCCGATGAGTGGCACTACAAGGCGTGCCTGCGCAAAGCCGCCGACCTCGAGACGGCCAAAGCAGATACGCGGGAATTTCTCGATATTGCCGGACTGAACTGTCGCGACTGGGAGGAAGACCGGAAGCTGGTCGAGCGCATCATAAGGCGTCGCTGGCTGTGGTTTCATAATGTGCAGGACCGGAACCCCGACACTGATGGCTGGTGGGTCATCAGTGCGCTTCTCGACGAAGTGCGCAGGGGCGCCCTGCTTGCCATTAAAGGGCGTCGTACTGACCTGCTTCCGCCACCCGACAGCACGCCAATGACGACTTTCACGGCGAGGGCAGTCGATTTCCCGAACGACGGACCCAAGCTGTTCGGCCGGTCTGATCCCGCCACTCGGCAAAGCCAGTTCATTGCCGCGCACACTGCTAGAGGTGGAAGCGATCTCGCCGACGATGGGCACACCTCAACGCTGCTCGGCAATGTGCAGCCGTTCGACTATCAGCCCGACGTGCCGATCGGCAACGCGATGGAATTGGCTGGAAGCGAAGGAAGGCCGCGCAACAATTTCGCCCAGAACAAACAGACCAATGACGTTGCCAGAGTCTTGCGCCTGACTCCCGACCAGGCCCAGCAGCTTCATTACGAACTCGGCAGTGAGCCTCCCATGGGATTTCACGAAATCATGGAACGAGCTAAAGACATGTTCAATCTGTGGTAACACCAGCGGGTTTGAGGAGGAATTTTAATGATTAACGATCAACGAGAAATCGAGCGCCGCTTGCAGGTGCTGCGAGGCTTGGAATGGAGCGACGTCAGCCGTGCAGCGGATATGCTTACCTTGGGTTTTGGTCCGAAGCACGAGGCGAAAAACTTTTATGGTGTCCCCAAGCAGGTCAGCGCATGGGCTCTTCATATTCAGTGCGCCTGGACGCTGAGTGAAGCTGGCAACGTCATAGCAACTGAACAGTCTCTCTGGGGTCCCGACGAGAAGGCTAACGAATTTGCACTGCGTCTGCGGCAATTGTTAGCGCGGAATGCACCCATCATCGTCGAGAGCATATCGGCCAACTCGGACTGCGGCCTGGTCGTGTCCTTGTCGCAAGCGTTCCGTTTGATTGTAGCGCCGGACGTAACATCGGATCACGAGAACTGGCGGTTCTTCGAGTCGAAACGCGATGCGAAACATTTGGTGATTGAAGGCGGGACAGTCGCTTCGGAATATCGGTAGCGCAACCTCCAGGATGACCCAACATGAAAATCATTGAACAGTACACATCGCTTCACGACTGGTACCTGCTCGGTATAACAGCAGACATGGAGTAACAGGTCGAGTGCTTGAGCAACAATGCAAATGCTTTCTCGATGATCGAATGGTGAAATCAAATCTTCTGGTAGTGGCGGTAATCGCGTCACTTGGCCTCGTTCTCGCCAATCAGGCTTGCGCAACAGAATTGGCGTGCTTGCCATCAATTTCAGTCAATGAGTCATTGAGCCAACCGATATCCCAAGAATGGACGCCCCAGATGGATACGTCACCTCGCTTTTTGCAAGGGATAACATTCTTTGATGATGATCCGAAAAAGAACGCAAGCATCGCCCCGACTAGCGACACGGCATTGTCGGGCCACGAGCGAATAGCCTGGTGGCGCTTTCGATCAAGCGGTGTCCCGATCTGGCTCGGGTGTCGATATGGAGGCACCGGCATCGTGCTTACAAGGCAACTACCTGCTTCCTATAAAGAATGCCGGCTTGTTTATGGCCCCGGTGGAGTCCTCAAGAAGATTAGCTGCGACTAGTAGTCCCTTGAAGTCGAACCCGAATCATCGGTTTAAGACACTGGCAAACTGAAAGCCGACCCTCGCGAGTCGGCTTTTTTGTGCCTGCGCCGCCTGCTTCCCGCTACGCTGTCTCCCTCAACATCTCAGCCACCGCCCTTGCTTCAGATTTAGCGTATGCGGCAAATGATCGACCGCCGGCGGCAACCCACCTGAAAAGCCTTCCGATTCGACGCGATACCACCGACCGAAATCCCGCCGCAGCCGAACCCGACGCCGTGATAGCCGCGCTCGCGTCCGATGAACCGGGTGCGCTCCCCTCCGCCTTTTGCGTGGTAGCAGGCAAGCGCTATCTTCTACGCGGTATCGACCGCTTCGGAACCCGGGTTCGCAGAGAAGATGTGCTTCAGATCGCCCGGCGTATGACGCGCGATTTTCGTCGCCGCCTCGAAGGCCTTCGGATGTCCCCTCCGGACGGTCTGCGCGAAATCCATTTCCGCGGCCTGCGCCTGCACCGCCGCGACGATCTCGTCGCGGCAATGGCCCGCGTTCACGCACCACAAGCCCGCCGTGCCGTCGAGTACGCGGCGGCCATCGTGCGTCGTGTAACACATCCCCTTCGCGCTCGCGAGCACCCCGCGGCGCGTTCGCTCATGTCGAGCCTCCTTGTTCCGCATCAGTGGCCATCCAGAGTAGCCAGAGCGCACGTCATGCACAAAGACGCGGCGCCCCGATGCCGCCCATGCACCGCCGATGCCCAGCGCGCGCCAGCGGCGCTTCGCTGGCGGCGAAGTGCGCTTCGTCGCGGCGCGACACGCACCCGAACGAGGCGCGGCGCGCGCGACTGCACCACTTTCGCGCCGCGGCATCGATGGCTCGACGCGCAGCCCTCTCGCCGGTAGCCGCGCCGCAACGGGCATCGCACGCGCATCGCACCGAATGTGTCACATGGCATGTGCCTTGCAGAAGACGATCGGCTAGTCGTGCGAGCTCAGCCAGGCTGGCTGAAATCGACGCTCATAAACAGTGACCATCAATGACAAGGGGAAAGCACATGAAACGTCGCAGTCTGTTGAAGTTCGGCTCCATGTCCGGCGCGCTCGCGCTCGCGGGCCGCGTGCCGTTCGCGCACGCGCAGTCCGATAGCGGCCCGATCAAGGTGGGCATCCTGCATTCGCTGTCCGGCACGATGGCGATCTCCGAAACGTCGCTGAAAGACACCGCGTTGATGACGATCGCCGACATCAACAAGAACGGCGGTGTGATGGGCCGTCAGATCCAGCCGGTGGTCGTCGACCCCGCGTCGAACTGGCCGCTGTTCGCCGAGAAGGCGCGCCAGCTTCTGACGCAGGACAAGTGCGCGGTCGTGTTCGGCTGCTGGACCTCGGTGTCGCGCAAGTCGGTGCTGCCGGTGTTCGAGGAACTGAACGGCCTGCTGTTCTATCCGGTGCAGTACGAAGGCGAGGAAATGTCGCGCAACGTGTTCTATACGGGCGCCGCGCCGAACCAGCAGGCGATTCCCGCGACCGAATACCTGATGAGCGCCGAAGGCGGCGGCGCGAAGCGCTTCTTCCTGCTCGGCACCGACTATGTGTATCCGCGCACGACCAACAAGATCCTGCGCGCGTTCCTCAAATCGAAGGGCGTGCAGGAAGCCGACATTCAGGAAGTCTATACACCGTTCGGTCACAGCGACTATCAGACCATCGTCGCGAACATCAAGACCTTCTCGCAAGGCGGCAAGACCGCGGTGATTTCGACCGTGAACGGCGATTCGAACGTGCCGTTCTACAAGGAGCTCGGCAACCAGGGGCTGAAGGCGTCGGATGTGCCGGTCGTCGCGTTCTCGGTCGGCGAAGAGGAGCTGCGCGGCATCGATACGAAGCCGCTCGTCGGCAATCTCGCGGCCTGGAACTACTTCATGTCGTTGCGCAATCCGACCAACGAGAAGTTCAAGAAGCAATGGGCCACGTGGGTCAAGGACAACAACCTGCCGGGCGGCACGAAGCGCGTGACCAACGATCCGATGGAAGCGACCTTCGTCGGCATGCATATGTGGAAGCAGGCGGTCGAGAAAGCAAAGAGCACCGAGGTCGACAAGGTCCGCGTCGCGATGGTCGGCCAGACTTTCGCCGCACCGTCGGGCTTCACGCTGGAGATGGACGGCAACCACCATCTGCACAAGCCGGTGATGATCGGCGAGGTACGCGCGGATGGCCAGTTCAACGTCGTGTGGCACACCAAGGGACCGATTCGCGCGCAACCGTGGAGCCCGTTCATCGCCGGCAATGCTGGCAAGCCGGATGTGGTCAGCTCGATTCCGGCGTTCCTGCGGCGCTCGCGCGTCGCATGACGTGTCGGCGTGAGCCTCGTTGCGGCTCGCGGCGGCGGTGTGGCGCGCGGGTCGCCGCTCCGGTCGCGACCCGCGACCTGCGAGCCGACGCGCGCGCGGCTCGCGCGTGACCCGGACGCGCTGCGCTTCGCGCCGCCGCCGCGCGTTCGCTGCGTCGCGCGGCGTGACCGCGCACGCCAATGCGCGGCAACGTCCCACTGAAGCGGCGGCGACGTCTGACGCGACGCCCTCGCGCTCTCGAGCGGGTCATCGATTCAACCCAGTGCAAAAGGCCATCATGGCGTTTTCATTTCCGACTTCCGTACGACGACGCGCCGCGACGCTCCTGCTGCCGCTCGCGGTCCTTCTCGCCGCCGCGCCGGGCGCCGCATTCGCGCTGACCCAGGCCGACGTCGCGCCGCTCGCGGGCGACGACTTCGAGGCGAAGTCCGCCGCGATCGACAAGCTGATCTCGACGCACGATGCCGCGTCGCTCGCGGTGCTCAAGGCGCTCGCCGACGACAACGCGCTCGCCACCGACGCAGGCGCGGTACTGCTGCAGGACGGCGACGCCACCCGCGATGCCGTCACCGGCCAGCCCGTCGCCACGAGCGACGCGCAACCGGTCACGCTGAACAACCTGCTGCGCTCGAAAGTGGCGGGCGCGCTGTCGGGTCTGCAACTCGCCTCGCCCGACCAGGCGACACGCGCAGCCGCCGTCGATGCGCTGCTGCAAAACCCCGATCCGTCGATCAAGCCACTCGTCGACGCGGCGCGCGCAAAAGAAACCGATCCCGCTCTGAAGAAACGTCTCGACACGCTGTGGGCGATGAGCGCATTGCACGACCCGGATCCGGCCAAGCGCCTCGAAGCGGTGCAACTGGTCGCCGCGCGCCACGACCTCGAAATGAACGAACTGCTGCGCCCGCTGGTCGCGAAGAAAGCCGACGGCACGTTTGCCGAAGCCGACGAACGCGTGCGCGCGGCCGCGCAAAGCGGCATCGATGAGCTCGATGCGATCCAGCGCCGCGGCCAGATCGCGGGCACGCTGTTCGCGGGGCTGTCGCTCGGCAGCGTGCTGCTGCTCGCCGCGCTCGGCCTGGCCATCACATATGGCCTGATCGGCGTGATCAACATGGCGCACGGCGAATTCCTGATGATCGGCGCGTACGCGACCTATGTCGTGCAGAACCTCGTTCAGCGTTTCGCGCCTAACGCGTTCGACTGGTATCCGCTACTCGCAATACCGGCCGCGTTCGTCGCGGCGGCGCTGGTCGGCATCGTGCTCGAACGGCTCGTGCTGAAGCACCTGTACGGCCGCCCGCTCGAAACGCTGCTGACCACCTTCGGCGTGAGCCTGATCCTGATTCAGGCCACCCGCATGCTGTTCGGCGCGCAGAACGTCCAGGTCGTCAATCCGTCGTGGATGAGCGGCGGCGTCACCGTGCTGCCGAATCTGATCCTGCCGTACAACCGGCTCGCGATTCTCGCGTTCTCGCTGATCGTCGTCGCGATCGCGTGGGCCGTGCTCACGCGCACGCGGCTGGGTCTGTTCGTGCGCGCGGTCACGCAGAACCGTCGCATGGCCGCGTGCGTCGGCGTGAAGACCGCGCGCGTCGATTCGTATGCGTTCGCGTTCGGCGCGGGCATCGCGGGGCTCGGCGGCTGCGCGCTGTCGCAGATCGGCAATGTCGGGCCGGACCTCGGCCAGAGCTACATCATCGATTCGTTCATGGCGGTCGTGCTCGGCGGCGTCGGCCAACTCGCGGGCACCGTGCTCGGCGGCTTCGGGCTGGGACTCGTCAGCAAGGCGATCGAACCGTTCTGGGGCGCGGTGCTCGCGAAGATCGCGGTGCTCGTGCTGATCGTGCTGTTCATCCAGAAGCGTCCGCAGGGCATGTTCGCCTTGAAGGGCCGTAGCGCGGAGGCATGAGATGACATCGGCTACTTCATCGGCAGACCCCGCTTCCGCTTCGTCGTCGCGCGCCGGTGCCGCTGGCGCTGGCGGCGCGCGCGAGTCCAACACCGGCTTCGCGCTCGGCCTGCCACCGCGGCCCGCGCTGTTGTCGCGTCGCGCGTGGCTCGCGCTGATCGCGCTGATCATCGTGTTCGGCCTCGGCGTGCCGTTCGCCGCGCTGGTGATTCCGGAGACGAGCGCCTTGCATCTGTCCGCGTATGCGATGACGCTGACCGGCAAGTTCATGTGCTATGCGATCGCCGCGCTCGCACTCGATCTGGTGTGGGGCTACTGCGGCATCCTGAGTTTGGGTCACGCTTTGTTCTTCGCGCTCGGCGGCTACGCGATCGGCATGTACCTGATGCGCGCGATCGGCCACGATGGCAAGTACGGCAGCGATCTGCCCGACTTCATGGTGTTTCTCGACTGGCACCAGCTGCCGTGGTACTGGCAGGGCACGCAACATCTCGGCTACGCGCTCTTGCTCGTCGTGCTGGTACCCGCCGTGCTCGCGTGGGTGTTCGGCTTCTTCACGTTCCGCTCACGCGTGAAGGGTGTCTATCTGTCGATCATCACGCAGGCCATGACCTTCGCCGCGATGCTGCTGTTCTTTCGCAACGAGACGGGCTTCGGCGGCAATAACGGCTTTACCGACTTCAAGCGCATCGGCGGTTTTCCGATCACGCATCAGGGCACGCGCGCCGCATTGCTGCTCATTACGTTCGCGGTGCTGATCGCCGCGTTCATCGGCGCGCGCGCGATCGTCACGTCGAAGCTCGGCCGCGTGGTGACCGCGGTGCGCGACGGCGAAACGCGGCTGATGTTCCTCGGCTACAGCCCGCTCGCGTACAAGCTGTTCGTGTGGACCGTGTCGGCGGTGCTGTGCGGCATCGCGGGCGCGTTGTACGTGCCGCAGGTCGGCATCATCAATCCGGGCGAGATGTCGCCGGGCAACTCGATCGAAATGGCGATCTGGGTGGCGGTCGGCGGACGCGGCACGCTGATCGGCCCCATCATCGGCGCGTTCGCCGTGAACGGTGCGAAGAGTTTCTTCACGGCGAACTTCCCCGAATACTGGCTGTTCTTTCTCGGCCTGATCTTCGTGCTGGTGCCGCTGCTGCTGCCGAACGGCATCATGGGGCTCGCCGATCTGCTGACGCGTAAAAGGAACCGCTGATGAACGAAAACCCGATGGTTCCCGATCTGGATTTGCCCGAAGCACCACCGGAACGCTCGCTGAGCGGCGTCGCGAGCATGGGACACGCGGTCGTGCCCGGCGAGATCGACGTATCGCACGGCACGATTCTCTACCTCGAAGACGTGACGGTCAGCTTCGACGGCTTTCGCGCGCTGAACGCGCTGTCGCTCGCGATCGACGCGGGCGAACTGCGCTGCATCATCGGCCCGAACGGCGCGGGCAAGACGACGATGATGGACGTGATCACGGGCAAGACCGCGCCCGATCACGGCAAGGTGTTTCTCGGCCAGTCGATCGATCTCACGCGCATGAACGAACCAGCGATCGCGCGCGCCGGCATCGGCCGCAAGTTCCAGAAGCCGACCGTGTTCGAGCAGCATCCGGTGTGGGAAAACCTCGAACTCGCGATGAAGACCGACAAGGGCTGGTGGGCGTCGCTGCGCGCGCGGCTCGATGGCGACGCGCAGGCCCGCATCGAGGAAACGCTCGCGCTGATCGGGCTGGAAAGCGAAGCGCGAAGGCTCGCCGGCGAGCTATCGCACGGCCAGAAGCAGCGCCTCGAAATCGGCATGCTGCTGATGCAGCAACCGGCGCTGCTGCTGCTCGACGAACCCGCGGCCGGCATGACCGACGACGAAACCATGCAACTCGCCGAATTGCTCAACCACCTGCGTGGCACCTGCTCGATGATGGTCGTCGAGCACGACATGGAGTTCGTCGCGGCGCTCGCGGGCGACACAGGCAAGGTGACGGTGATGGCCGAAGGCCGCGTGCTCGCGCACGGCACGCTCGACGAAGTCAAGCGCGACGAGACGGTGATCGAGTCTTATCTAGGCCGCTGATTGCTGCTGGAAGCGGCACCGCATCGTCAACCCGACCGGATGACTGAACCATGCTCGAAGTAGACCGACTGAACCAATACTACGGCGGCAGCCATATTCTGCGCGACGTGAAGCTCACGGTGCCCGACGGCAAGCTGACGGTGCTGCTCGGGCGCAACGGCGTCGGCAAGACCACGCTGCTGCGCTGCCTGATGGGCGTCGTGCCCGCGAAAAGCGGCGCGATCGCATGGCGCGGCGAACAGTTGATGAAACTGCCGACCCATGCCCGCGTCGCTCAGGGGCTCGCCTACGTGCCGCAGGGCCGCGATATCTTTCCGCGCCTCACCGTCGAGGAAAATCTGCTGGTGGGCGCCGCGAGCAGAAAGGCGCCGAAGAAAATCCCCGAACGCATCTACGAGCTTTTCCCGGTACTGAAGGACATGCGCAACCGGCGCGGCGGCGATCTCTCCGGCGGTCAGCAGCAACAGCTCGCGATCGGCCGCGCGCTGATGAGCGAGCCGCAACTGCTGATCCTCGATGAGCCGACCGAGGGCATCCAGCCGTCGATCATCCAGGACATCGGCCGCACGCTGCGGCAGCTCGTCGAGGACATGGGCATGACGGTGCTGCTGGTCGAGCAGTACTACGACTTCGCCAAAGCGATCGCCGATCGTTACTGGGTGATGAGTCGCGGCGAGATCGTCGCGGGCGGCGAGGGGGCGAACATGGATGCGGATGGGGTAAGGGGGTTGATTGCCGTGTAAGCGAGCTCAAGTTATCCGCCGCGCAACCGTTACACAGGCTAGGCAACGCCGCAACGGTTCGACGAGGTGGACACCATGGACGACAACAAGCAGGTCAGACGCGAGTTTTACAGAAACCCAGCCTCCTATTGCAGGGTGATGAACGTCGTGTCGGCGGTCACTTTTGGTCTATTCGAAGTGGACAGCGGCGGTACGGTCGGCATGCTGTCGGTGCGCTGGGAGAAGCTCGGCAACGAACTCGCGCCGCAGCTGCACGCGTATTACGACAGCTGGCACGTGCTCGCGTCGTTCCCCGACGTTCTCGCGAGAATGGCCGGGACGACCGGGCCGTCGTGTTCGCCGGAAGCTTTCTGTCAGCTATTGCTCGACTGCGGATTCATCAATCGCGCGGAACGGGGCGTGGACGATCACGCCGAGCCGACACCCGTACGCTAGACGCCGCCGCGATACGGCCTGGGTCGGCGACACAACATCGATATAGAGGGAGAAAAGCATGTCCGTGACGGTTCACGTCGAATATCAGTATTGCCAACATGGCAGGAAAGCCATCCAGACAGGCAGCGACTCGTTGACCGTCCAGGAAAACACCCCCCGCGCGATCCTTGCGTTGCTGCGACTGTTGCATCCGCAGTGGGAGGGCATCAAGGTGCTGTCGGTCACCGAAGCCTCGCCCGAGAGTACCGCGTCGTAGCCGCTGCCGCGGCTTCCGCGCTTCGACACGCGTGCTATCCTCGTCGCACGCCGATTCCCCCATCCATCCGCATGTCGCTTCACGAAAACCACGCCACGCTCGCCGCCGCGCACACGCCGTGGCGCGCGCGACTCGAACTCGGCTTCGTCGGCGGCGACGCTCGCACGACGCTCGCGCACCGGCTGCACGACGGACCGCTGCGCGTGCAGCGGCCGCTCTATCCGGAAGGCCCGTCGATCTGTCACGCGGTGATCGTGCATCCGCCCGGCGGCGTCGCGGGTGGCGATCAGCTCGACATCGACATCACGCTCGCCGCGCAAACGCATGCGGTGCTGACGACGCCGGGCGCAACCAAGTGGTACAAGTCGAACGGCCGCGCGGCGCGGCAGCGCATCGCGCTGCGTGTCGGTGAGCACGCGAAGCTCGACTGGCTGCCGCAGAACAACATCGTGTTCGATCACGCGAACGCGCACCTCGATTTTTCGCTGACGCTCGGCGACGGCGCGAGCGCGATCGGCTGGGACGCGACCCAGCTCGGACGTCAGGCGGCCGGCGAACGCTGGTCGGCGGGTAGCTTGCGCGCGGTGTCGCGCATCGTCGGCGCGAATGGCGAGCTGCTGTGGTTCGAACGCGCGAGCCTCACCGCCGACGATCCGCTGCGCGACGCGCCGCAGGGGCTCGCCGGCTTTCCAGCCTACGGCACGCTGTGGGCCGTAGGCGCCGCTTGCGACGACGCGCTCGCCGAATCGCTGAGCGCGCAACTGCCGTTCGACGACACGTTGCGAGCAGCCGCCTCGTGCGTGACGAACGGCGTGCTGCTCGTGCGTGCGGTGTCGCGCTCGATGGAAACGCTGCAGCACGCGCTCACGCGCTGTTGGCTGCAATTGCGGCCGGTCGTGCATGGTGTCGCGGCGGTGCCGTTGCGGATCTGGTCGACCTGACAGCGCGCTTCCCGCTTTCGTCTTCATCACGCTCTTTGCGCACCAAGGCGGCGCACGCGCACGCCCCAACCATGTGCGCGAACTGGCGCAGCACGCCGCCGCGCCACGCCGCAGAGGGATGGCACACAGCTTGCATTGCACTCGCCACTTCGCGGCCGGCCACGATGAAGCCAGCGACGACCCGACACCCACGACACCACCACTGCTCACGCCCATGACCCGCACTCTCCCCCGCTCCGCGCGCCGCGCCTTGCTGGCCGCATTGATCGCCCTGCCCATCGTCGCCGATCTCGCGTTTCATGCGGGCCCCGCGCACGCCGACACGCTCGACAACATCGCCAAGGCCGGCGTGCTGAAGGTCGCCGTGCCCGAGGACTATCCGCCGTTCGGCGCGGTCG
This sequence comes from Paraburkholderia sp. UCT2, assembly GCF_014397665.1. NCBI lineage: Bacteria > Pseudomonadati > Pseudomonadota > Betaproteobacteria > Burkholderiales > Burkholderiaceae > Paraburkholderia > Paraburkholderia sp. UCT2. The sequence continues at coordinate 101,441 of NZ_VZQO01000005.1, read as the reverse complement.
GCCCCGACATGAAGCCGCAGGGCTATGACATCGACACGGCCGCGCTGCTCGCCAAAGCGATGAACGTGAAGCTCGAACTCGTGCCGGTCAACAGCGCGAACCGCATTCCGTATCTGCAAACGGGCAAGGTCGACCTCGTGATCTCGTCGCTCGGCAAAACGCCCGAGCGCGAGAAGGTGATCGACTTTTCGAGCGCGTACGCGCCGTACTACCAGGGCGTGTTCGGTCCCGCCGACATCAAGGTGAGCGGTCCCGCCGATCTCACCGGCAAGACCGTCGGCGCGACGCGCGGCGCGCTCGAGGAAATCGGTCTCACGCAGATGGCGCCGAACGCGACGATCAAGCGCTTCGAGGACAACAACGCGACGATCGCCGCGTTCCTGTCCGGCCAGGTGCAGCTGATCGCGGCCGGCAATATCGTCGCGGCCGCGATCCTGGCGAAGAATCCGCCGCGCCGTCCGGAGCCGAAGTTCGTGATCAAGAACTCGCCGTGCTTCGTCGGCATGAACAAGAATGAGCCGCGCCTGCAACAGAAGGTCGATGCCGCGATCGCCCAGGCCAAACACGACGGCACGCTCGGTGCGATGTCGAAGAAGTGGTTCGGCGCACCGCTGCCCGCCGACCTGTAATTCTGCAGACGCGGTGGCACGCGCGGTCGCAAACGTAGTTGTAAGCGCGCCGTTAGCCGGACTTGATACCGTGACCGGATGATCGCGCGACGCCAGGCCCCCGTCACCGCGACGCGAACACGACGCCGCCACGACACATCAAACGCCGAGACCCACACCCGATGAAGCTGACACCTCGCGAGAAGGACAAGCTGCTGATCTTCACCGCCGCGCTGCTCGCCGAACGGCGCCGCGCGCGCGGCCTCAAGCTGAACTATCCGGAGGCGGTCGCCTTCATCACCGCCGCGCTGATGGAAGCCGCGCGCGACGGCAAGAGCGTCGCCGAGGTGATGCACTATGGCACCACGCTGCTCACGCGCGCCGACGTGATGGAGGGCGTGCCCGAGATGATCCCCGACATCCAGGTCGAAGCGACGTTTCCCGACGGCACCAAGCTCGTCACCGTCCATCACCCGATTCCCTGAACTCCTCTTCGTCAAGGCTGGCCCCATGATTCCCGGCGAACTCCTCATCGACGACGGCGAGCACGAACTGAACGCGGGCCGCGCGACGGTCACGGTGGTCGTGTCGAATACCGGCGACCGTCCCGTGCAGATCGGCTCGCATTATCATTTCTACGAGGTGAACGACGCGCTGTCGTTCGATCGCGAAGCGGCGCGCGGCTTTCGCCTGAACATCGCGGCGGGCACCGCGGTGCGCTTCGAGCCCGGTCAGGAGCGCACGGTCGAACTCGTCGCGCTGGCCGGCGAGCGCATCGTCTACGGCTTCAACGGCAAGGTGATGGGCAAGCTGTGATGCGCTGCCCGCGCCCTGGCGTTTCGACCGCCCTGCTCCGCCTTGCCTTGCCTGTCGCTCGCTTGTAGCTCATTCCGGACCCACACCATGACACTACGCATTGGCCGCCGCGCGTACGCGGAGATGTTCGGCCCCACCACCGGCGACCGCGTGCGCCTCGCCGACACCGAACTGCTGATCGAGATCGAGCGCGACTTCACGACCTACGGCGAAGAGGTCAAGTTCGGCGGCGGCAAGGTGATTCGCGACGGCATGGGCCAGTCGCAGCGCGTGCATGCCGAGGTCGTCGATACCGTCGTGACGAACGCGGTGATCCTCGATCACTGGGGCATCGTAAAGGCCGACATCGGCATCAAGGACGGCCGCATCGCGGCGATCGGCAAGGCCGGCAATCCCGACATCCAGCCGAACGTGACGATCGCGATTGGCGCGGCCACCGAAGTGATCGCGGGCGAAGGGCTGATCGTGACCGCGGGCGGCATCGATACGCACATCCACTTCATCAGCCCGCAGCAGATCGAGGAAGCGCTCGCGAGCGGCGTGACGACGATGCTCGGCGGCGGCACCGGCCCCGCGACCGGCACGAATGCGACCACCTGCACGCCGGGGCCGTGGCATCTCGAACGCATGTTGCAAGCGGCCGACGGCTATCCGATGAACCTCGGCTTTCTCGGCAAGGGCAACGTGAGCCAGCCGGCCCCGCTGACCGAACAGATCGCCGCGGGCGCGATCGGTTTGAAGCTGCACGAGGACTGGGGCACGACGCCCGCGGCGATCGACAACTGCCTTGGCGTCGCCGACGATACCGACACGCAGGTCGCGATCCACACGGATACGCTAAACGAAGCGGGCTTCGTCGAAGCGACCGTCGCCGCGTTCAAGGGCCGCACGATCCACACGTATCACACCGAAGGCGCGGGCGGCGGCCACGCCCCGGACATCATCAAGGTGTGCGGCGAAGCGAACGTGCTGCCGTCGTCGACGAATCCGACGCGGCCCTACACGGTCAACACGCTCGACGAGCATCTCGACATGCTGATGGTGTGCCATCACCTCGATCCGTCGATTGCCGAAGACATCGCGTTCGCCGAATCGCGGATTCGCCGCGAGACGATCGCCGCCGAGGACATCCTGCACGATCTCGGCGCGCTGTCGATGCTTTCTTCGGATTCGCAGGCGATGGGCCGCGTCGGCGAAGTGATCATCCGCACGTGGCAAACCGCGCACAAGATGAAGGTGCAACGCGGCGCGCTGCCCGAGGACAACGCGCGCCACGACAATTTCCGCGCGAAACGCTATGTCGCGAAGTACACGATCAATCCGGCGATCACGCACGGCATCGCGCATGAAGTCGGTTCGATCGAACCGGGCAAGTGGGCCGACCTCGTGTTATGGGAGCCGGCGTTCTTTGGCATCAAGCCGTCGCTGATCCTGAAGGGCGGCATGATCGCGATGGCGCAGATGGGCGATCCGAATGCGTCGATTCCGACGCCGCAGCCCGTGCACTATCGCGAGATGTTCGCGACGCGCGGGGGAGCGCTGGGCCGCACGTCGCTGACCTTCGTGTCGCAGCTCGCCGCCGATGCGAATGTGGCCGAACGCTATGGTTTGCACAAGCGCATCGTCGCGGTGAAGAACTGCCGCAACGTGACGAAGGCCGACATGATTCACAACGCGTGGCGCCCGAACATCAGCGTCGATCCGGAAACCTACCAGGTGATCGCCGACGGCCAGTTGCTGACCTGCGATCCGGCCACCGTGCTGCCGATGGCGCAACGCTATTTCCTGTTCTGATCATGCGTACACTGAGCAAACTTCTCGCGCCGCATCTGAAGATCGCGCCGGTACTCGTCAAGCGCGCGCCGACCTTGACGCTCGCGTTCGATGAACGTCGCAAGAGCCGTCTCGCCGCGACGCTCGATGACGGCGAGGAAGTCGCATTGCTGTTGCCGCGCGGCACCGTGCTGCGCGATGGCGACGTGCTCGTCGCCGATGATGGCGGGCTCGTGCGTGTCGTTGCGGCTGATGAAGCCGTGCTTGTCGTACGCGCATCGGACGCGTTGACGTTGACGCGCGCCGCCTATCACCTCGGTAATCGTCATACGCCGGTCGAAGTGGGCGCCGATTATCTGAAACTCGAATACGATCCGGTGCTCGCCGACATGCTCAAGCGCATCGGCGCGACGGTCGAGCAGGTGTCGCTGCCGTTTCAGCCTGAAGCCGGGGCGTATGGCGGCGGACATAAGCATGGGCACGACGAGACGTTCGCCGAGGACTATGCGATCGCGCAGCAGGTGTTTGGTGAGCATCATGGGCATGAGCATGCTCATGCCCATGAGGGCTCTTCGCACTCGCACGATCACGACCATGACCACGTGCACGACGAATCGTGCGGACATGGACACCACCCGCATCGTCATGCGCATCGCTGAATTCACCGCGCTGCTGCATCTCGCGTCGCCAGCACTGCCGATTGGCGCGTTCAGCTATTCGCAGGGTCTCGAAGCGGCGATTGAAGCGCAGCTCATCACCGATGCCGACTCCGCGCGCATATGGATCGAACGCGGCCTGACCGACGTGCTCGCGCGCGGCGAGTTGCCGTTCCTCGCGCAGCAGATCGAACGCTGGCGTACGCACGACGCCGTGGAACTCGCCGACGCCAACGCCGAATTCCTCGCGAGTCGCGAGTCCGCCGAACTGCGCCGCGAAACCGAGCAGATGGGCTGGTCGCTGCGACAGCTGTGCGTGTCGCTCGAATGGGGCGACGTGGCGAGGCGCGAAACGCTCGCGTCGCTGACGCCACTCGCGCAGCCGAGCGCGTTCGCGTTCGCCGCCTATGCGCACGATGCTCCGGTCGATGCCGCGCTCGCCGCCTATGCGTTCAGCTGGGTCGAGAACCAGGCCGCCGCCGCGTTGAAGGCGGTGCCGCTCGGCCAACTCGCGGGGCAACGCATCATCGTCGCGCTGCGTGAGCCGATCGACGCGGCCGTCGCGCGCGCGCTCGCGACCTCGCGTGACGACCTCAACACGTTCGCGCCGCAGCTCGGCATTCTGTCGGCGCGCCACGAGTCGCAGTATTCGCGGCTCTTCCGCTCGTAGCACGATTCCCACGATCCATCATGAACGCATCTCATCATTCCGCTTCCCATACCGCGAGCCAGATCCGCACGAAGAAGCTGCCGCCGCTGCGCGTGGGCGTCGGCGGCCCGGTTGGCTCGGGCAAGACCACGCTGCTCGAAATGCTGTGCAAGGCGATGCGCGACCAGTACGACCTCGTCGCGATCACGAACGACATCTATACGAAAGAGGATCAGCGTCTGCTGACCGTCGCGGGCGCGCTGCCGGCCGAGCGCATCATGGGCGTCGAGACGGGCGGCTGCCCGCACACCGCGATCCGCGAGGACGCATCGATCAACCTCGAAGCGGTCGACCGCATGCTCACGCGTTTTCCGGATGCGGACATCGTGTTCATCGAATCGGGCGGCGACAACCTCGCGGCGACTTTCAGCCCGGAGCTGTCGGACCTGACGATCTACGTGATCGACGTCGCGGGCGGCGAGAAGATTCCGCGCAAGGGCGGACCCGGCATCACGAAGTCGGATCTGCTCGTGATCAACAAGACCGATCTCGCGCCGATGGTGGGCGCGAACCTCGATGTGATGGCATCCGATGCGAAGAAGATGCGCGGCGAGCGGCCGTTTGTGATGTGCAATCTGAAGGCGCTCGAGGGTCTTGATGATGTGGTGAAGTTTATTGAAAAGAAGGGGTTGTTGAAGGTGTAAGCAAGTGACGCTTCACTCGCCAGGATGGCATTCGCGCAGGAATGCCATCATTTCGGTGCCATCCTTCGATAGATAGAAGCGCACCATCTTTTCGTTGCCGTCGAAGAAAAACTGCTGCAACGCGCCGAACAGGAAGAACGCGCAGCCGCGCTCGAATGGATTGGAGACTTCTTCGCTGAGCGCGCGGGTCCCTGCGCCGAAAACCCAGTTGAGCTCTGGAGCACCCGGCACGGTAGGCAAAGGCGTATACCGCCCCGCATCACCCAGCGCGACGTCGGGCGTAGAGCGCGTTTGTTCACCTTCACCTCGGAAAACGCCCCCACTCGAGCGCTACGTTACGCGCTGCCACGTGGCTCTGCAAATCGCCGAACGTAAGCTTGGCGAGCGTGAATCGATCATTCCGCAACAGCGCCAGCAAACGCTTTGAAGCGTTCGCGAGGTTCAAAATCTGCTCATGATCGGATATCTTCCGACCACCGGCGGTGACGCCGTCGAGCAATGTCTTCACCTCGACGAACGTCGACGGATTCCCTTCGAGTACGCCTGCGTCCCACACGAACTCCGGCAGCATTCGGTGAAAACGGGAACATACACGTTTGACCGGATGGACGGGAACGTCTGGTGGAATCGCGGGGCGATCCCACCGAAAACCCAGTTGGGAGAAAAGTGTCATTGCCAGAGGTGAAAAAGCGATTGGTCCAACCAGCGACATGCTAGCTTTGAAGATTTTGCGACGGATCCAGTGGTACGCTGAGGCTTCAGATGTGAGCGTGAGAACATTTGCTCATATCTCACTGATACGCGCAAATATGTGGACTGTGCTGGCAGACGTTGGCGTGCCGCAGTGCGCGCATGCTGACGATACAAGGACAGACAATGGCTGAACCAAAAACCGAAGATGCAGGCTCTTCTTCCGCCGAATATGTGCAGCGCGTCACAACCTTCCTGGGGGAAGTGAGTGCCTGGTGCAGAGACCATGGTCTCACCGTGGAACGCGACGTCACAACACTCAATGAAGAGATGATGGCCCAATATGATGCCCCGAGCCTTCACATATCAAAGGACGGAGTGTCAGTGGCCAAGATCCAGCCTGTCGGATCGAAAATCATCGGCGCGCACGGGAGAGTGGATCTAATCGGCCGTGTGACGAGACATGCGTTCCTTTTCTACGTTGGAAAAGGTCCGACGTTTTCGACGCAGACTACCGTTGGTGGAAAAAACACAACCTCGTCGTCGGCACCCATGCTTTCTGGAGTCGACGGAGATGGCTGGTACTGGATCGAGGCCAGAGTACGTCGAGCAAAGCGCGTTGAAGAGGGTCTGTTTCTTGACCTGCTCACGGATGTTTCCGACTATGAATTTTAATAATCCTCTGGATCCAGTCTATAAGGCATTTGCTGTGGCGAACGATTGCTTCAAAGTCGCCACGCGCACGATTCAAATCCAGCACGAAGAACTCATCCGACGCACACAGTTCATTGGGGCAACTCCGGAGGAAGCAAATACCGCCCTTCAAGACGCAGCCAGGCAAGCGGCTGACCTTGCCATTTTGGCGCTATTCGCCACATTTGAGCGGTTCGTCATCGAGCATCTGCAAACGGCCAATCGGCTGCTGGCCGCCGGATATCCGCAGCAGTATTCCGACAAGCTGGCTGAAAAGTTCGAGAATGAAGTCGAATACTGGAAGTTTGGTGAGATTCTCAATCTTTTCAAAGGCGAAGTTGACCCCGATCTCATCGGGCAGGTCAAGCAAATCAAGCAGTATCGCGATTGGATTGCACATCAAAACCCAGGCAAACCAACCCCGACGCAAGCCACGCCGGAAACGGCTTTTGATGTCTTAACCAAGATGATTGAGCAAATCCGGCAGACCCACACACCTCCGCAGGAAGAGGAAGCGCTCGACGCCGTAGCGCCGACACAAGCCCAATAAGCGACGAGTCTGTCGCGAAGCAGCAATAACACTCGGACGGTTCATATCACATAAGCAAGCGTTAGCCACAAAGTGCGTGGCGCTTGCGGCTTGAATAATTCGCTCGGCGCGGTCGTCACCGGCGTTCCGGGACCTCAGCTCAGAATTTTGCACTTCGATTGGCGCGGACTGCGCCTTGTCGCTTCCTGAGGCCCCCGACATCTCGGGCACGACGCCACTGCAGGAAAAAGTACAACAGAGTCGAGTAGCCCTTTTTTGCTAACCGCGGCACCACAGTCACCTCTACTCCGGCAGCAACGCCGCCAACACATTCACCGTCCTCGCCGTCGCCCCGCGATGCCTCGCCGCAAACGCGGCAGCCGCACCGCCCATCGCGAGCCGCCGCGACTTGTCGCCGAACAGCTCGCGCAGCGCGCGCGCCAGATCGGTCGGGTCCTGCACCTGCACGGCGGCACCGGCCGCGACCGCATCGGCGGTGGCTTGCGTGAAGTTGAACACGTGCGGCCCGATCAGCACCGGCACGCCGACCGCACACGCTTCGATCAGGTTCTGTCCGCCAAGCGGCAACAGACTGCCGCCGATAAACGCAAGATCCGACGCCGCGTAGTAAGCGCCCAACTCGCCCATCGAATCGCCGAGCAGCACGTTCACGTCGCGAGGCAGCGGCGCCACGCCATCGTCGGCGGTGCGCGCCGCCGACGCGACCTTCGCATCGGGCGCCCAACCCGATCGGCGTTCGAGCCGCAACCCCGCTTTCTCGACGAGCGCCGCGACTTCATTGAAGCGCTGCGGATGACGCGGCACCAGAATCAGCAGCGCATCGTCGATGCCGAGCGCCGCGAACGCCTCGAGCACGAGCGCTTCTTCGCCCTCGCGCGTGCTCGCCGCGACCCACACGGGCCGCGTGCCGATCGCCGCGCGCCACGCGTGGCCGCGTGCCGCGAGTTCGGGCGGCGTGCTCATGTCGAACTTCAGATTGCCGAGCACCGCGACATTGCGCGCGCCGAGCGAGGTCAACCGCTCGGCATCGGACGGACTCTGCGCGAGCACGCGCGCGAAGCCGCCGAACACGTCTTTCGTCGCGCCGCCGAATTTCGCCGCGCGCTTGAACGAACGCGCCGACATCCGCGCGTTGGTCAGCACGAGCGGCACGTCGGCGCGACGGCACTCGTCGATCAGGGTCGGCCACACCTCGGTTTCCATCACGAGACCGAGCGACGGCCGCCACCCGCGCAAGAAGCGCCGTACCGCATGCGGCATGTCGTACGGTAGATAACTGCGCAACACGCGGTCGCCGAAAATCTCGATGCCGGTCGCGCGGCCGCTCGGCGTCATGTGCGTAAGCAGAATGCGCGCGTCGGGGCGCGCCTTCATCAGCGCATCGATCAGCGGCTGCGCGGCGCGCGTCTCGCCGACCGACACCGCATGCACCCAGATCAACGGCGCGCTGTCCTCCAACAAGCGCCCGCGCGAATAACCGAAGCGCTCGCCGATATGCTCGCGATAGCCGCGCTCCTTACGCGAACGGATCAACAGACGCAGCACCGCCAGCGGCGCGATGAGCCACCAGAGCGCGCGATAGATCGCCCTTAGCATCGGCGCCCCGCGTGATGCGGAAAGCGCAGCGCGCTCACGCGCGCGATGCGGGCCGGCATCTGCCCGGCCCTCGAATCGACCGCCGCGCTCAAACCAGCGCCCTGCCCTTCAGGCGCTCGAGAATGCCGAGCGGCGCGCATTCCGGCTGCGCCATCGCCTTCACCGGCAGGAAGAAAGTCTGCTCCAGCATGAACTGGCCGGACATCACCGCATGCGAGGTCTGGTCGGAGAAGCACACCCACACGCTGCCCGGCGGAAACGGCATGGTCTGTTGCGGGCTCGTCTTCTGATAGTCGAGGTCGGCCTTCATGCCGTCGTGCAGACTGAGCATCAGATGATCGTATTCGCTGCGCAGCGATTTGGTCACGTGCAGCAGGTTCAGCAGCCACGCGGAGCCGGGCATCTGCGGCTTGATACGCGGCAGGAAGCGCTGCGCCATATCCTCGAACGGCTCGCCGACGCGCCATACGCGCGGCACGCCACGCGGATTGACGTTGGTGAACACGCGCAGGATGCGCTCGCCGTAATTCGGCCGCGACGGAAACGCGTCGACGTGCAGGCGGCTATCGTCCTTGCGCCACGAGGTTTCGCGAGTCTCGACCTGATGCAGCCGCAGGCTCGTCGGCGCGACCCGCAGCTTGCCGCTGTACTCGGGGAAGAGCCCGTCGACGAGCGTGCGCGCATTCGCCTGATAACGCGCGATCAACGCGCGCACCGCCGACTGCGTGACCGCATCGCCGGCCACGCCATGCAACGCGCCGCCGTTCGGTTCGAGGCTGATGTTCTTGCGGTTCGGATCGGCGAGCGCCGGGTCGAGCAGCGCCTGCTCGCCACCGTCGATCGCGAAGCGCAGGTTCGGGAAGTACAGCACCTTGCCGCGCTCGACGCCGGCGAGCAGCGTCTCTCGAGGCACGGACAGGTTGCAGCCGTGCCAGTCGGCGTTCGCTACTTCGATGATCTGGGTTTCGTTCATGGTCGCCCTTTGGAACGGAGGGTGCGCAAGGCGAAGCGCACCGACAGGATGCAGCAGGTGCTGATGCCGGCCGGCCCGGGTTACAACAGCCCGAAGCCGGCAAGCACCGACTTCACCTGCTGCAGCGTAGGCGGCTGCCCCGCCGCGCCGAGATTGACGACGTTCGGCGACCAGTAGCCGCCGGTGCGCCACGCGGTCGAGAAATTGTACAACTCGACCGTGGGCCGCTTCAGCGCCGCCGCGATATGGACCAGACCTGTGTCAACCCCGACCGTCGCGGCCGCGCCATCGATCAGCCCCACCACCGCCGGCAGCGACAGCTTCGGCGGCACGATCGCGGCCGCGCCGAACTCCTTCGCGAGCCGCTCGCTGGTCGCGCGCTCGGCGTCGCTGCCCCACGGCAGCACGATCGAAGCGCCGCGCCGCACCAGCGCCTGCCCGAGTTCGATCCACGCGGCATCGGGCCACTGCTTGTCGGCGCGCGAAGTCGCGTGCACGAACACCACGTACGGCACCGGCAGATTCAGATTCGCCTGCGACAGCGCGAGCGCGGCACGGCCCGTGTCGAGACCGAAGTCGATGTCGTCGGTGGGTTGCGGCGGCGGATCGTTCAGCGCCGCGGCCACCAGTTGACGCGTGCGTTCGACCACGTGCGTGCGCGGCGCGATCGGCACGCGCCGCCCGTAGAAAAAGCGCACCGGCCATTCGTAGCCGGCGCCTTCGGTACGGTTGCCGAGGCCGACGAGCGGTCCGCGCGCCATGTTCGCGAGCCACGCGGTCTTGATGAGGCCCTGGCAGTCGATCACCAGATCGTAGTGCTCGGCGGCGAGCGCGCGGCGAAACGCGCCGATCTCGCGCCAGTTGTCGACGGACAGGATGCGCTTGCGCCAGCGCCGCAGCGACACCGGAATCGCGCGCCGCACGCCGCTCACGAGTTCCACGAGCCCGACGAAGCTTTCCTCGACGAGCCAGTCGATCTGCGCGTCGGGATGACGGCGCCGGATGTCGGCAATCACGGGCATGTTGTGAACGACGTCGCCCAGCGACGACACCCTCACGATCAGTATCTTTTGCGCGCTCAAGAGTGGGAAAACCGGCGATCCGGCTCGAAGATGCGTTGAAAGGACCGCAATTCTAGCGCGCCGTCCACGAAAGACATGAAAAACGCGGCGCGGTAAGGCAACCCGCGCCGCGTTCGGTAGGGGCGACGCTTCGAGCCGTCTTGACGAACTTCGAAGCGCAGCGCCGCATCAGCCGTCAGAACGGCAGTTTCGCATCGGCCTTCTCCGCGAGAATCACGCGGCGGAAGTCGTCCTGGATGCGTTTGAGCGCTGCGTCGTTGTCGGCCTCGAAACGCATCACCACGACCGGCGTCGTGTTCGACGAACGCGCGAGGCCGAAGCCGTCCGGATACTCGACGCGCAGACCGTCGATCTTCACGACGTTGTCCGCGCCGGTGAACTTCGCGTTCTGCTGCATACGCGCGATCAGCTCGAAGTTCTCGCCTTCCTCGAGTTTCAGCTGCAGCTCGGGCGTGGAGTGCGAGTTCGGCAGCGAGTTCAGCAGCTTGCTCGGGTCGGCGACACGCGTGAGGATCTCGAGCAGACGCGCCCCCGTGTACAGGCCGTCGTCGAAACCATACCAGCGGTCCTTGAAGAACACGTGGCCGCTCATTTCGCCAGCCAGCGGCGCGCCGGTTTCGCGCAGCTTCGCCTTCACGAGCGAGTGGCCGGTCTTCCACATCAGCGGCTCGCCGCCCTTGTCCTTGACCCACTTCGCGAGATTGCGCGTGCACTTCACGTCGTAAATGATCTGCGCGCCCTTGTTGCGCGACAGCACTTCTTCGGCGAACAGCATCAGCTGACGGTCCGGGTAGATGATCTGGCCGTCTTTGGTGACGACGCCGAGGCGGTCGCCGTCGCCGTCGAACGCGAAGCCGATTTCCGCATCCGTTTCCTTCAGCGCGCGAATCACGTCTACGAGGTTCTCCGGGTGCGCCGGGTCCGGGTGGTGATTCGGGAAGTTGCCGTCGACTTCGGTGAACAGTTCGACGAGTTCGCAGCCGAGCTTCCTGAACAGCTTCGGCGCAAGCCCACCGGCCACGCCGTTGCCGGTATCGACGACGATCTTGATCGGACGCGCGAGCTTCACGTCGCTCGCGATGCGCTCGAGATACGCGTCGGCGATGTCGTACTCGGCGTAGCTGCCGCTGCCGTCGGCGAAGTTCTCGTCGACGATGCGCTGATGCAGCGCGAGAATCTGCTCGCCGTAAATGGCCGCGCCGCGCAGCACCATCTTGAAGCCGTTGTAGTCCGGCGGATTATGGCTACCCGTCACGACGATGCACGAGTCGACGCGGCGCTCGCCGCCCGCCAGTTTCAACGGAACGCTCGCCGCGAAGTAGCCGACCGGCGTGGGCACCATGCCCACGTTCACGACATCGACGCCGGCCGCACGCAGGCCGTCGGACAGCGCCCCGATCAGCTCGGGGCCCGACAGGCGTCCGTCGCGCGCGACCACGACCGCGTCGCCGCCCTGCGCGCGCACTTCGCTGCCGAATGCGCGACCGATGGAACGCGCGGCGTCGGCGTCGAGCGTCTTGCCAATGACGCCACGAATGTCATACGCCTTGAAAATGGATTTGGAGATCATGTTGGCTCACTTGCGTGCAATGGAAAATTTTGACCTGCGCACCGACCTCGACCGGTAACAATCGCCGGTTAAAACGCGGTAAAAATTCGCGTTAAAAACCACGGTAATACTCACGTTAAAAACACCTGTTACCGCGCCTCGATGCGCCCTTGCCGGAAGCGCTCCGGTTCCAACTTATAATTGCGTTTTTCTGACCAGCCTGAATACCGCCATTCTAATGCTTAGACGCCCTCCATTTGTAAAGTTGCCGTGGCTGCCGGCCGGGCGGGCGAATGCGCATAGCGCCGCATGCATGGCCGTGCGAGGCGGCTTGACCGACGCGCAGCGGCGAGCGGCCAACGGATGCTGACGGTCAAGCGCTTCGCCAATCCCGACGTCACCCGAGCGTTTTCGAACATCGTCTGGCTGGGTCTCGAGCGGCTCACGCAGATCGGCGTCGCAATCGTGATCAGCGGCATGCTCGCGCGTTACTTCGGGCCCGAAACGTTCGGCAAATGGCAGTACGCGAATACGCTGCTGCTGGTGCTGTCGCCGATCACCTGGGTCTGCGGCGCGGAAATCCTCGTACCGACCATCGTCAACCGGCCGCCCGAACAACTCGGTACCGTCCTCGGCAGCGCGTTCGCGTTGCGCTTCTCCGTCTCGGCCGTTGCGCTGCTGCTCACGTGGCTCGGCATTGCGCTGCACTTCTTCGAACCGCTCGTCGGTGCGATGCTCGCCGGCCTCGCGGTGACGATGCTGTTTCGCGAGCCGTTCGTCGGCGTGATCAACGCGTGGCTGCAAAGCATGACCTACAGCAAGCCGCAATTGCTGACCAGCATGAGCACCGCAGTGATCAAGGCGGCTCTCGTCTATCTGCTGGTGCGCGCGACGGCCGCGCCCGCGCGTTTCGGCTGGCTGTGGGCGCTCGAATCGGCGGCGATCGGCGCGGTGCTGTTGCTCTACTTCATGCGCCGGCATGGCGGCAAGCTGGGCTGGCATGTCGAACGTTCGCTCTTCAGGCACTTCGCGAGCGCGGGCACCGTGTTCTGGCTCGGGCTCATCTGTATGTATCTATTTCTGAAACTGGACCGGCTGATGCTCGAGCGCGCGATTTCGTTCGCCGACCTCGGTCGCTACTCGGCCGCCCAGCAGTTGAATGAAAACTGGATCACGCTCGCGCTGATGCTCGCGCAAACCATTGCGCCCGCATTCGTCTACCGCGTGCAAGGCATCGCGCAACTGCGCCGCAACATGTGGCGGCTCACCGCGCTGAGCGCCGTGCTGATGGTGTGCGGCGCGTTCGTGCTCGATCTGCTCGCGGGCTTCATCATCCGCCGTGTGTTCGGGCCGGACTTCGAAGGCGCGATCGAAATCTTCCGCTGGGCCGTGTGGCTGTCGGTGCCCGCCGGCGTCGAGGCGATCAGCAATCTGGTCGTGCTCAAATATCAGGCCAGGTTCGTGTTGCTCACCAAGTGGCTGCTCGCGCTCGCCGTCGCGTTCGCGGTCAATCTGCTGGCGATCCCGCGGCTCGGCGCGTATGGCGCGCTCGTCGGCCTCGCGGCCGGCTATCTGGCGGCCGTCTCGGTCAATCTTTATTACATCCGTTTCAAATTGCGCCCATGACGAATTCATCCGCCACCGCGCAAACCACGCTCGACGACGTCGCGGTGCTGATACCCGCCTATAACGGTCAGGCGGACGTCGATTCTACGCTCGCGTCGTTCGAAGAAAGTGCGCTGGTGCACGTACTGATCGTCGATGACGGCAGCACGCCGCCGATCGTCGCGCCCACGCTGCCGAACCTGAAGATCGAAGTGCTGCGCATGGCGCAGAACGGCGGCATCGAGCGTGCGCTGCGAACCGGCATCGACGCGCTCGCGCAGCGCGGCTTTCGCTATGCGGCGCGCATCGACGCGGGCGATCGCGCGGTGCCGCGGCGGCTTGCGAAGCAGCGCGCGTTCATGGAAGCGCATCCGAACGTGGCGGGCCTCGGCATGTGGACCCAGGTCGTCACGCGCGCGGGCGAACCGCTTTTCATGCTGACGCCGCCGGCCGAGTCGAACGTGATCCGGCGCCAGCGCTTTTTCCGCTCGTGCCTCGCGCATCCGTCGATGATGCTGCGTATCGATGCCGTCCGCACAGTCGGCAACTACCGCGCCGCGTATCGTTCGGCGGAGGACCTCGATCTGTTCGTACGTCTGATGGAACGCTATGACTGCGCGAATCTGCCGGAACTCGGCCTTTTCTATGAGCTGAACGAAGGCGGCATCAGCGCGACGAAACGGCGCCGGCAGATCGGCTCGACGCTGCGCTTGCAGTTGCGCTACTTCAACGTGGCCAATCCTTACGACTGGTTGGGCCTCGCGAAGAATCTGTTGCATCTGATGCTGCCTTATCGCACGTTACAGCGGGTCAAGCGCGCGCTGCTCACGCCGCGCGCGAGCCGTTGAGTCGCGCCGCGTGTGAGCGCTGTCGTTGTCGTTGTCGTTGTCGTTGCCGCTGTCGCTTCATTCGCTGAGGTTCGCGCCGCATCGTAGGGCGCTGTCTTCGTATCAATGGTCCACACTTCATTCAACGCCCGGCATTTCTTCGCATGAAGCCCTCTTTCAAGTCGACGCCCGCGCTACGCATTACACTCGTTTGCAACACGGCCTGGGCAATCTATACCTATCGGCAAGGGCTGATCCGCACGCTGATCGGGCGCGGCGTCGACGTGACGGTGCTCGCGCCGCGCGACCGCACGTTCGAGTTGCTCGCCGCGATGGGCTGCCGTTGCATCGAGCTGCCGATGGCGTCGAAGGGCACGAGTCCGGGCGAAGATCTGCGCACGCTCGTCGCGCTGTATCGGCAGTACAGGACCATCCGTCCGCATGTCGTGTTTCACTACACGATCAAGCCGAACATCTACGGCTCGATCGCGGCGAAGCTGGCTGGCGTGCAGTCGGTGGCGGTCACCACCGGGCTCGGCTACGTGTTCATCCAGCACAGCCGCGCCGCGCAGATCGCCAAAAGGCTGTATCGTTTTGCGTTCCGCTTTCCGCGTGAAGTGTGGTTCCTGAATCGCGACGATCAGGCCGCGTTCATCGACGGCAAGCTGCTCGTGCATCCGGAGCGCGCGCGGCTGTTGCACGGCGAGGGCGTCGATCTCGAGCAGTTCGCGTTCACGCCGCTGCGCGAGCGCGCGGAGTTTCGCTTCGTGCTGATCGGGCGGCTGCTGTGGGACAAAGGCGTCGGCGAATACGTCGAGGCCGCGCGGCAATTGCGCGCGCGCTACCGCCACGCGCGCTTTCAACTGCTCGGGCCGGTCGGCGTCGACAATCCGAGCGCGATCACGCGCGACGAAGTCGCCGCGTGGGAACAGGAAGGCGTGATCGAATATCTGGGCGAGGCGCACGACGTGCGGCCGTTCATCGCCGATGCCGATTGCGTGGTGCTGCCGTCGTATCGCGAAGGCGTGCCGCGCACGCTGATGGAAGCGTCGGCGATGGGCCGGCCGATCGTCGCGACCGACGTGCCCGGCTGCCGCGAGGTGGTGGCCGACGGCGTCAACGGCTTGTTGTGCGAAGCGCGCAATGCGCAGAGCCTTGCCGCGAGTCTCGCGCGCATGCTCGACATGAGCGGCGCGGAGCGGCGCGCGATGGCGGAACGCGGCCGGCAGAAAGTCGCAACCGAATTCGACGAACGCATGGTCGTCGAAACCTATAAAGACCTGGTGCAAAAAATCACGGGTGTTTTACTTTAATGGGAGCAACAGCATGACCACGAAGGGCACGATTCTGGTAACGGGCGGCGCGGGTTTCATCGGCTCGCACACCTGCGTCGAACTGCTGAACGGCGGCTACGACGTCGCGGTGATCGACAACCTCGTGAACAGCAAGCGCGAAGCGTTGCGGCGCGTCGAGAAAATAACCGGCCGTGCGGTGAGCTTCTACGACGACGACGCGCGCGACGCAGCCGCGCTGCAGCGGATTTTCGATGCGCATCCGATCACCGGCGCGATCCATTTCGCTGCGCTGAAAGCGGTCGGCGAGTCGGTCGCGAAGCCGATCGAGTACTACGCGAACAACGTCGGCAGCCTGCTGACGCTACTCGGCGTGATGCGCGATCGCAACGTCAAGCAGTTCGTGTTCAGTTCGTCGGCAACGGTGTACGGCGTGCCGAAGAGCTCGCCTATCGACGAATCGTTCCCGCTGTCGGCGACCAATCCGTATGGTCAATCGAAGCTGATCGCCGAGCAGATCCTGCGCGATCTCGAAGTGTCGGACCCCTCGTGGCGCATCGCGACGCTGCGCTACTTCAATCCGGTCGGCGCGCACGAAAGTGGCCTGATCGGCGAAGATCCGGCCGGCATTCCGAACAACCTGATGCCGTACGTCGCACAGGTGGCGGTCGGCAAGCTCGACAAGCTGCGCGTGTTCGGCGGCGACTACGAGACGCCCGACGGCACCGGCGTGCGCGACTACATCCACGTGGTCGATCTCGCGCGCGGGCATCTCGCCGCGCTCGATGCGCTCGTCGAGCGCGATGCGAGCTTCGTCGTCAATCTCGGCACGGGCCAGGGCTATAGCGTGCTCGACGTGGTGCGCTCGTTCGAGAAGGCGTCGGGGCGGCCGGTGCCGTACGAGATCGTCGCGCGCCGCCCGGGCGACGTCGCGCAGTGTTTCGCGGACCCGAGCGCGGCCGAGAAAATCATCGGCTGGCGCGCGCAGTTCGGCATCGAGCGCATGTGCGCGGACCACTGGCGCTGGCAGTCGACGAATCCGCAGGGGTTTGCATAAAGCGCTTCGGCACCGGCGCATCCCGTTAAAAAAAATGGCGGCGGCATTCGCGTAGCGCGGATGCCGCCGCCGTTTGCTTTGGCGCTCACCTCGTCAGAACGGTGAGCGCCGTGGCTGCTGAACGCGTTACGCCGTTGCCCCATCCAGCTGGAACACCGCGACCGCATCACGCAACGCCATCGCATGCTCCTCCAGCGACTTCGCCGCGGCCGCCGCCTGCTCGACGAGGGCCGCGTTGTGCTGCGTGACCTCGTCGATCTGCGACACCGCCTTGTTGACCTGCTCGATGCCGTCGCTCTGTTCGAGCGCCGACGCCTCGATCTCGCTCATCACGCCGGTCACGCGCTCGACGGCCGTCAGCGCTTCCTGAATCGTCTTCTGCGCATCCGACACCAGCGACGCACCCTCCTCGACCTTCGCCGCCGATTCGCCGATCAGCTCCTTGATCTCCTTGGCCGCCGCGCCCGAGCGCTGCGCGAGGCTGCGCACTTCCGAGGCGACCACCGCGAAGCCGCGTCCCTGCTCGCCCGCGCGCGCCGCTTCGACGGCCGCGTTCAACGCGAGAATGTTGGTCTGGAACGCGATCCCCTCGATCATGCCGATGATCTCCGTGACCTTGCGCGACGACTCGCTGATGCCGTCCATCGTCTCCGTCACGCGCGACACCACCTTGCCGCCGCGCGTGACCGTATCGAGCGCGCCGTGCGCGAGGCGGTTCGCCTGCCTGGCGTTGTCGGCGTTCTGTTTCACGGTCGCCGACAGCTGCTCCATGCTCGCCGCGGTCTGCTGCAGCGCGGCCGCCTGCTGCTCGGTGCGCGCCGACAGATCGGCATTGCCCGACGCGATTTCGTTCGCGCCCTGCGTGATCGCGCTCGTGCTGCCGCGCACCTTGCCGACCGTTTCGACGAGGCCGTCGCGCATCCGCGTCAGTGCGCCGAGTAGCTGGCCCATCTCGTTGCGCGATTTCACCTTGATCGCGCCGCTCAGGTCGCCGGCCGCGATGCGCTCGAAGTGCTTGACCGTCGCGTTGACCGGCTTGATCAGCGCCGACGACAATGCGACGCGCGCGCCCACCGCGATCACGAGCGCGATCACCGCGATCGCGCCGAACAGCACTGTCGCGAGCTGGAAGCGTCGCGCGCCGGTCGCGGCCTGCTGATGCTGATTGTCCATCTGCGCTTTTTCGAGCGCGTCGATCGCTTTCGAGTAGGACGCGTACAGGCTGTTCGCCGTGTCGCCCTGGATGTTGCGGAAGGTGTTGAAGTCGAAGTCGGTCAATGCCTTGAATTCCGGTTCGATCGCCTTGTCGACGAGCGCCGCGCGCGCGTCGCCGACGCTCTGCGCGAGCTTGCGCTCGGCGTCGCTCTCGAACGGGCCGGCCATGTAGTTGCGGAAGTCGTTGTTCGATTCGAGCAGCACCTTGTGCGCGGCCGGCAGCAGATCGTCGGTCTGCTTGCCGACGCTGAACAAGGTCTGATAGGTGCCCAATGCGAGCTGCACCTGCAGAAGCTTCTCGGAACTCGCCTTCAGATGCGACAGCGCGACCGCACTGCGCTGCGTGTCGTCGAGGCTGTCGTTGGCGAGCTTCAGCGCGCCGTAGCCGACAGCGATCACCGTCAGAAGGAAGGCGACGAATACGCTGATCACGAGCGTCAGTCCGCCACGAATTGTGATGTTATTAAGCATTGGGTCTCCGGAACGCCTTTGTTGCGCGCGACTTACACTTCGTCGCATCCAGGTTTACGGTTGCGGCGCGCGCGCGCCGCATAGGGGGAATCCATGAGGAGCGAGCGCTCACGGGCCTGTGCGGGCCACTTCGGTCTCGCTATCTGGGATTTTTTGCCGGCCTGGATGAAAGCTTCGCGCCCGTGCCGCGCGCCGGCCGCCGCACGTTTCGTTTGTATAATTCCGCGTCTTCGCTCAGGCCCACTTTCATGCTTAGTTTTGCGCTCGGCTTTCTCGTCTCTCTGCTGATCACGCTGTTGATCGTGCGCTATGCGCATCTGCATGAAAAGTTCTCGACCGACACCGATCTGGCCGGCGTCCAGAAATTCCACGTGCGGCCGGTGCCGCGCATCGGCGGGACTGGGATTCTGGTCGGGCTGATCGTCTCCGCGGTGCAGTTGCATCGCGCGTATCCGGCCGTATCGGGCAGCATTCTCGGGTTGATCGCGTGCGGCATGCCGGCGTTCGGCTCGGGGCTCGTCGAGGATCTGACCAAGCGCGTGTCGCCGCTCGCACGCCTGATCTGCACGATGGCGGCCGCCGCGCTCGCCTGGTTCTTTCTCGACATCGCGGTCACGCGCATCAGCGTGCCGCCGCTCGACTTTCTGCTGTCATATGCGGCGATCTCGTTCGTGGTCACGGTGCTCGCGGTCGCCGCGCTCGCCAACGCGATCAATATCATCGACGGCTTCAACGGCCTCGCGTCGATGGTCGCGTTCATGATGTTCGCGTCGCTCGCATATGTGGCGTTCCAGGTGCACGACCCGGTCGTGCTGTCCGCGTCGTTCATGATGATGGGCGCGGTGCTCGGCTTCTTCATCTGGAACTTCCCGGCCGGGCTGATTTTTCTCGGCGACGGCGGTGCTTACTTCATCGGCTTCATGCTCGCCGAGCTGTCGATCCTGCTCGTGATGCGCAATCGCGACGTATCCGCGTGGTATCCGGTGCTGCTCTTCATGTACCCGATCTTCGAGACCTGCTTCTCGATCTACCGCAAGAAGTTCATTCGCGGCATGTCGCCGGGCATCCCGGATGGCGTGCATCTGCATATGCTGGTCTACAAGCGGCTGATGCGCTGGGCGGTCGGCGCGCGCACCGCGCGCGAGCTGACGCGCCGCAACTCGCTGACGTCGCCGTATCTGTGGCTGCTGTGCCTGATTGCGGTCGTGCCGGCGACGCTGTTCTGGCGGCACACGCTGCATCTGTTCTGCTTCGTCGTGGTGTTCGCGGCGACTTATGTGTGGCTTTACGTGAGCATCGTGCGGTTCAAGTCGCCGCGGTGGATGGTGGTGAGGAAGGGGAAGCGGTGAGCAGAAACGACAAAGGCTGAAATCGGCTCACTCGGCTCGAAATGTAGCAATAAATCCTCTCTTCACGAGATTCCTCCAAATTCATCAATGCACGGGATAAACAAAAGCCCCGCCGCCGGGGCTTTCGTCTACCTCGTGCGATACCACCGCCATAGCTTCAGGATCGCCACATACGCCAGCGCCGCCACGATCAGTTCGATAGTCACCCACACCCCGATATACAAATCTTCGGGGTCGCGGACACCGAGCCAATCCGAAGCCCCCCACCATGCTCGCGCTTCACCTTCTGTCCACTGATGGGATATCCGGACATAACGAAATGAAAGAAGAAACAACCCGATAAACAGCGCGATCTTGAAGAGCCTACCGACAAGTGTTGCCATATGTGATGACCTCAATTGTTCCGTAAGCGCGAAGCCCCGAAATGCCGGCAGGGATCGTCATGGTGTGCAGGAGTGAGTTGCGGATTCTCAGGAAATCCGTACGGCTCGGCAGGGTAATGCAGCCAAGCGAAACACCCTGACCACCTGCCGGATGCAACCGGAACTGGCCACGCTTGACGCCATTGACCCATGTCCAGTCATCAATCACACCATCGTCACGATATAGCGCGAACCATTCGTTGTGATCGGTTGGCCTCCCATCATAGGCATTAAACGCATCTTTTATCCACGCTAAAGCCCTGGAGCCTACACCGCCAGCGGGACGCGCGACGATCCAGTATTTACCAGCGGGAATTGGCCCTTTGCCCACCACCGCCGTGCAGCCGCCCCGATTGCGATATTGCTGATCACCCGAAAACGCGTCGAATGTGCCAATGCCATTAATGGTGAGCGGTGACAGCGGCGCGTTGTTCACGAGAAATTTGCCGAAGTAAGCCATGTTTCACGCCTCCTGATTGCGCTGGCTGTAGGTCATTCTCCTGCATAGGCTCCTCCCGTTGGTGAACCTTGACCGTAACCGCGCGGGCCGCTGGCGCGCTACAGGTCGATTCCGGATTTGCCGCCTCTTTCGCCTGGAAAAAAACGCGCCTCAAGGGCGCGCAAAACCTTTGCATCACAGAAAAAGAGCCAATAGAGCCGCCACCTCAGCGGGAGTGACATACTGGGTGGCGACGGTTCAATGCTAGGTGTATGTGCCGGGCGCAGGCTTCAGACAACTCCGAAACGCCGAGGCGTGCGCGATGGTCGTCAACTTTCCAAGGCAGAAAAAAGCCCCGTCGCCGAGGCTTTCATCTACGTCGTGCGAAACCACCGCCATAGCTTCATGATCGCCACATACGCCAGCGCCGCCGCGATCAGTTCAATCGTTACCCACACCACGAAATACAAATCTTCGGGATCGCGAACACCGAGCCAGCGCGAAGCAGCAAACCACGCGCGCGACTCGCTTTCTGTCCACTCATAGGGGTACGGACGGACATAGAGCAGGGAGAGACAGAACAGGCCGATAAACAGGGCGACCTTGAACACCCTACGGGCAAGTGTTGCCATATGTGATGATCTCAATTGTTCCGTGGGCGAGAAGGCCCGAACAGCGCGCGGGAATTTTGACGGTGTGCAGCAGCGCGTTGCGGATTTTCATGAAGTCGCTATGGCTCGGCAGCGTGATGCAGCCAAGCGAAATCCCGCGTCCGCCTGCCGGATGCAAACGGAACTGCCCGCGTTTGACGCCATTGATCCACGTCACATCATCAATCGTCCCATCATCACGATATAGCGCGAACCATTCACCGTGATTCGATGGGTGACCCATTGCTGCATTCCACTCATCTTTTGCCCATGCAAACACCTGAGAACGGATGCCGCCCGTGGGGCGGTCAACGATCCAGTATTTACCGGCAGGAAGCGGCCCATCATTAGGCACCATCGTGCAGCCGCCCCGATTGCGGTATTGATTGTTGCCTGAATACGCGTTGAACGTGCCGATGCCAAAAATGGTGAGCGGTGATAGGAGTTCGTTATTCACGAGAAATTTGCCCGTGTAGGCCACGTGTCACGCCTCCTGATTGCGCTGGCTGTAGGTCATCGCGTTCTGCATAGGTTCCTTCCGTTGGTGAACCTTGACCATAAGCGCGCGTGCCGCTGGCGCGCTACAGGCGATTCCGGATTTGCCGCCTCTTTCGCCTAAAAAAAAACGCGCCCCACGGGCGCGCAAAACCTTTGCATCACAGAAAAAGAGCCAATAGAGCCGCCACCTCAGCGGGAATGACATACCGGGTGGCGACTGTTCAATGCTAGGTGTATGTGCCGGGCGCAGGCTTCAGACGACTCCGAAAAGCCGGGGCGTGCACGATGGTCGTCACCTCTCCAAGGCAAAAAAAAGCCCCAGCAGGTCTGCAGGGGCTTTTATCGATAACCATCCGACGGCCAACTTCAACGGGTCAAATGACCTGCCTTCGCGGGTACCGATCCAATGCTTCGACTACTCCGATGACTCGCGGCGGCGGAACGCCTACGACACCCGCGTCGCCGGCGCCACACTACGCAGCGTCGTCGCCGTTGCCGGCAGATACTCCGGCACCCAACGCCGCAGATCGCGCCGCACTTCATCGTCGGCCGGCACGCGATGCTGCATCAGCCACGGCAGCAGATTGTCGATCAGGCTGTCCGGCACCTCGCGCGCCTGTGCGATGCGCAGCTTCGGATGCGGCGTGCGCGTGGTGGTTTCGTCGTCCGCGAGCAGTTCTTCGTAAAGCTTCTCGCCCGGGCGCAAACCCGTGAACACGACGCGAATCTGCTCTTCGGTGAAACCGTACAGGCGGATCAGATCGTGCGCGAGATCGGCGATTCGCACCGGCTTGCCCATGTCGAGAATGAAAATCTCGCCGCCGCGCCCCATGCTCGACGCCTGCAACACGAGCTGCGACGCCTCCGGAATCGTCATGAAGAAACGCGTGATTTCCGGATGCGTGACGGTCACCGGCCCGCCGCGCGCGATCTGCTCCTGGAACTTCGGAATCACGCTGCCCGCGCTGCCGAGCACGTTGCCGAAGCGCACCGTCTCGAACTGCGTGCGCCGCGCGCCCTGCTGCTGCAGCGCCGAGCACGCCATCTCCGCGAGCCGCTTGCTCGCGCCCATCACGTTGGTCGGGTTGACCGCCTTGTCGGTCGAGATCAGCACGAAATGCGCGACGTCGTGGCGGATCGCCGCGCGCGCGACGCGGTACGTGCCAAGCACGTTGTTGCGCACCGCCTGCCACGTGTTGACCTCCTCCATCAACGGCACATGCTTGTAGGCCGCCGCATGAAACACGATGTGCGGACAGTAGCGCGCCATCACCTGATCGAGCAGCAGCGAGTCCTTCACGTCGCCGACGATCGGCACCACCGACACTTCCGGATATTTGTCGCGCAGCTCTTCGTTCAGCCGATAGATCGAGAACTCGGAGATGTCGAACGCGACCAGTTGCACCGGACCGAAGCGCAGGATCTGCCGGCATAGCTCCGAGCCGATCGAGCCGCCCGCGCCCGTCACCATCACGACGCGGTTTTTCAGCAGCGCGGCGACGTGCTCGGTGTCGATCGTCACCGGGTCACGGCCGAGCAGGTCTTCGAGATCGATCTGCCGCACGCGCGACAGGAACGCCTGACCTTGCGTGAGCGGCGTGAGCGCGGGCAGCGTCATCGCGCGTACGCCGGCGCGCACGCACAACGTGGCGATGCGCCGATGCGCCTCCACCGACGCCGACGGCACCGCGATGATCACATGCTCGACCTTCAGCTCCGTGCAGATTTTCTGCAGATCGCTGATCGCACCAACCACGCGATAGCCGTAGATTTCACGGCCCTGCTTGATCGGATCGTCGTCGAGCAGACCGACGAGGCGCCATTGGCCCGAGCGCTTCAGCTCGCGCACGAGGTTCGCGCCGGCATTGCCCGCGCCGAGCACGAGCACCGGCTTGCCCTGGCCGACCAGTCCGCCGTAGCGATAGAACTCCTTGGCCGCGCGATACAGCGCGCGCGAGCCGCCCATCGTCAGGAACAGCAGCATCGGCGACACGATCAGCACCGAGCGCGGCACGACCGGCGCCGGCTGCAACAGCGCCGAGCCGATCACGACGACGAGCGCGCCGACGCCGATCGCTTTCGCGATCCGCACGAGATCGGGCAGGCTCGCGAACACCCACATGCCGCGATAGAGGCCGTAGCCGCGGAACATCACCGCGTAGATCAGCAGCACCCACACGAGCGCATGTAGCCCGCTCGACCAGAACGGCGCGGGCACCGGTCCGTTGAACCGGATCACATAGGCCAGCAGCCAGGCCATTGCCACCGCGCACAGGTCGAACGCAAACGCACTGAACGAAAGCCATCTGGCTTTGAAGCTTTTCATTGCGCAGAACCTCAGATTGGCCCGGAACGGGACACATGGCGCCGCCAGCGGCGATCAATACACAGGCCCGCGACGACCAGCACGGCAGCCCATGCGACGACAACCAGCCATTGATACAGAAGAGCGAATTGTAGCGCCCAGAGAGCAAGTATTATGCCCGCCGCCATGAACAAATACCAAATCCACGCGGTCGATGCGTGCCCGAAACCCGACTGCACCAGTCTTTGATAGTAGTGTTCACGATGCGCCTGCCAAAATTTTTCACCGCGCAGCAGACGCTTGAGCAGCGTGACCGACGCATCGCCGATGAACGGCGCGAAGCACAGCGCCGGAAACCACACTGGCCATACACCCTCGCGCCACCCCCAATAGCCGAGCGCGCCGGCCAGAAAGCCGAGCGGGATCGAGCCGGCGTCACCGAGAAAAATGCGCGCCGGATGAAAGTTGAACAGCAGAAAGCCCGCGGCCGCGCCTGTGACGATCAGGCTCGCCGTCGCGAGCGCCGGGTCCGCATGCGACGACAGCGAGGCGGCCACCGCATAGCCGCCGAAGCCGAACAGCGCCATGCCGCCCGCGAGGCCGTCCGAGCCGTCCATGAAGTTGTAGAGATTGACGAGCCACACGAGTAGAACCGCCATGCACGCGAGCGCCCACCACGGCACGTCGGCCGGATAGACGGCGATCAGTGCCGCCACCGCCGCCGCATGACCGCCGAAGCGCACGCGTGCGGGCAGGCCACGTCGATCGTCGAGCTGCGATAGCGCCGCGAGCAGCGCCGCGGCAAGCGCGGGCAGCCACAGCGACGGCGCCGCCAGCGCGATCAGCAGCACCGCGACCGGCACGATGCCCCAGCCGCCGACGCGCGGCGTCGGGCGCGTGTGCAGCGAGCGGTCGTTGGGAATGTCGGTGGCGAGCCGCCACGCGAGGCCGGTGCGCAGCAGCGTCCACAGGATCGCCGCGCAGGCGGCGAGCGCGGCGACGCCCCACGGCAGTAGAGAGACGACGGAAGAGGCGGAGTGTGCAGCGAGCGGCATCGATAGCGTTAGCGGTTCAGGTCGGAGTCAAGGCGGGTTCAACCCGTGGTCAATGCGTTGAGCGATACCACGCCGCGGTTTCGAGCAGCCCATGCTCGACCGTATGCGGCGCAGACCAGTTCAGACATTCGCGGATATGCGAACTGTCGACGCGCAGCTCGCCGGTCAATCGATCGATCTGCGCCGAGCGGCCGGTCAGGCGACCCGCGAGACGCAGCAGGCTGGCCGGCACCGGCACGAGCCGCGCGGGCACGTGAAGCTGCGTGGCCAGCAGACGCGCGAGTTCCGGCACGCTGAGGTCGCGGCCGTCGGTCACATGGAAGGTTTCGCCGGCCGCGCGCGGATCGGTCGCGCAATGCACGAGCGCGTCCGCGAGGTTATCGACGAACACGAGGCTGCGCAGCGCGCTGAGCGCGCCGAGCGGCAACGGAATGCCTCTCGCGACCGCGTTCATCAGCTGCAGGAAGTTCGCGCGCACGCGCGGCCCGTAGACCAGCGGCGGCCGCACCACGACGACTTCGAGACCCGTCGAGCGGCCGAAGTCGAACAGCGCGCGCTCGGCTTCCAGTTTCGAGATGCCATACGCATCGGACGGCGCGGGCTGATCCGTTTCGGCGATCGGCCGGCCGCTGCTCGCCTCGCCCATCGCCTTGATGCTGCTGACGAACACGAAGCGCCTCGCGCCCGCGCGCCGCGCCGCGGCCGCGACGCGCAAGCTGCCCTCGACATTGGTCGCGCGATAGGCGGCGAGCGGCTCGGTCAGGGTCTCCCGCATCACGTGCACGCGCGACGCCAGATGGATCACCGCATCGCAAGTGAGCGCGACCGGCCAGCGCTGGTCGATGCCCGCAAAGTCTTCGGTATCGAGCAGCCATTCGCGCACGCCCTCGGCGGCCGTCTGCGGCCGGCGCACCACGCCAGTCACGCGATCGCCCCGCCGCAGCAACGCGCGGGACACCGCCTGGCCGACGAAACCGTTGGCGCCGGTGACGAGGATCTGCAGACTCATCGCAATGCTCCGTCATGCACTTCGCGGCGCACGATTACGCCCACGCCATGCCGCGCGACCCACGCAAACAGACGATCGCAGTCAGGACTCGACGCAGCCGCAAACGGCGGGAAAGGCGGATCGGACACGATACAATCTGGCATCGGCGGTGCTTTCTCAGGAAGTCTGGCTGGGAACGTATTGTATTCGGGCCGTGATAATAAAACGGACCTGCGCCTGCTGGCGCGTCGTTCGTACACTTCGTAACAACTCAAACATATTCGCGCATGTGGAATTCGTGGTATCGATCCGACGTGCTCGACAACAGCACACGCCGGCCTGCCCGCTGGCCGTGCGATCCGGCTCCGGCCCGCGCGCCGGCAAGGCCGCGCAAGCGCGCGGCGAGCATCCACGTGAATGCCCCGAAACCTGCCGGTCTCGCCGCCCTGTTCGCGCGTTACGCGCAGCGACGTGCCGCGACGCGCTGGTCTGAAGAAAAGAACTGTTTGAGCGACTAGAGTCCCACCTATGAAAGTGCTGTTCGCCACCTACCCGATGGCTTTCCATACCCCCGGCGGCGGAGAAATCCAATTGCTTGCGTATCACAAGCATCTGCCCGCGCATGGCGTCGACGTTACGCTGTTCGATCCGTGGAAGCCGCGTTTTCTAGAACACGACGTGGTGCATTTCTTCTCGTGCGTCGGTGGCTCGGTGCACTTCTGCAACTTCGTCAAGCAACTCGGCTTGCCGCTCGTCGTGTCGTCGAGTCTGTGGGTGACGGAGGAAACCAGGCATCTCTATCCGATCGGCGAGATTCACCATCAGTTTTCTCTCGCGGACCGGGTGGTCGCGAACTCCGAAATCGAATGCGACACGCTCGCTCGCACCTTCGATCTGCCGCGCGAGAAGTTCGCGAGCGTGTTGAACGGCGTCGAACAGAGCTTTTACGAGCCGGTCGCGGCGGAGCCGTTCCGCCGTGAATCCGGCATCGAGGGCCGCTTCATCCTGAATGTCGGCAACATCGAGCCGCGCAAGAACCAGCTCGCGCTGACCCGGGCGATGAAGTCGTTCCCCGACCTGAAGCTCGTGCTGATCGGCCATCAGCGCGATCCCGAGTATGCGAAGGCCTGCTTCGACGAGGGTGGCGCGCAGGTCGTCTACGCCGGCACGCTGCCCCACGATTCGCCGCTGCTGCGCTCAGCCTACGCGGCCTGCGAAGCGTTCGTGCTGCCGAGCACGCTCGAAACGCCGGGGCTCGCCGCGCTCGAAGCACATGCCTCCGGCGCCCGCATCGCGGTGACAAAAGTTGGCTCTACCCAAGAATATTTCGCGCAGCACGTTGCCTACCTGGATCCGTTCGACGTCGACAGCATCACCGGATCGATTCGCGCGGCGCTCGCGCAACCGCGCGGCGCTGCCGCTGCTCCGACGCGCGATCTGACCTGGCAGGCCGTCCTGTCGCCCTTGAAAGACCTCTACGATTCCCTGCTGACGAAATGACAAAACCCGTGACGAACCTCGTGAAGAACCTCATGAAGAACTTCGAACTTCGTCCCTTGAATAACGTCGAGGCGTCCTCGAATTCCGGGTTCGCCTGGAACGCGACGAACGGCGATCCGCAGTTCGAGCTGACGGGATGGGAAGAGCTGTCGGGTCGCGCCGCGCGTATTTCGTTCGAGCTCGCGAAAGAAGACATGCCGGCCTCGCCATGCATGATCTATTTCGACGCGGGCGCGGGCATGTCGGAGCACGCGACGATCGGCCTCGTGGTCGACGCTGACGGCAAGGTGGATCAGGTCGTCGCGTTTCCGCCGCTCGTCGGTCCGTTGCGCCTCGATCCGATCGCGCGCGCGGGACTGTTTTCGATCACCGGCTTCAACGTCGAACTGGTGGCCGACGCCGACTGCCCGACGGAACTGCTCGAACGCGCGCGCCGGATGGCGTCATGGAGCGGCGGCGCTCAGCCCGCGCCGGCGCCAACCGTGGGTCACACGTATCAGGAATGGATCGAGCGGCACGAGCCGCCCGCGTCGCATTACCCGGAACTGCGTGCGCGCTCGAAGGCGTGGGCGCTGCAACCGCTGATCAGCATCGTGATGCCGACCTACAACACGCCGGCCAGGTGGCTGCGCATGGCGATCGATTCGGTCGTCGACCAGGTCTACGAGAATTGGGAATTCTGCATCGCCGACGACTGCTCGACGAACCCCGAGGTCAAGCAGGTGCTCGACAGCTACGCCGCCAAAGATCCGCGCATCAAGGTCGCGTACCGCACGACGAACGGCCACATCAGCAGCTCCAGCAACACGGCGCTCGAGCTTGCCGTCGGCGAATTCGTCGGCCTGCTCGACCACGACGACGAATTGCATCCGCTCGCGCTCTACTGCGTCGCCGAGCTGATCAACGCGCATCCGGACGCGACGGTGATCTACAGCGACGAAGACAAGATCTCGATCGACGGGGTCCGCTCGGACCCGTACTTCAAATGCGACTTCAACTACGATCTGTTCCTGAGCCAGAACATGATCTCGCATTTCGGCGTCTACAAGACTTCGGTCATGAAGGAGGTCGGCGGCTTCAGAACCGGCTTCGAAGGCTCGCAGGACTACGACCTCGCGCTGCGCGTGATCGACCGCGCGGGTCATCACACGGTGTATCACGTGCCGCGCGCGCTGTACCACTGGCGCATGATCCCCGAGAGCACGGCGGCCGGCCATGAAGCCAAGCCGTACGCGCATATCGCGGCGATGCGCGCGCTCGACGAACACCTCGCGCGCAACGGCATCAACGCCCACACCGAGCACGCGCCGGGCACGGACGCCTTCAACAAGGTCGTGTACGACTTGCCCGAGGTGCTGCCGTCGGTGGAGATCATCATTCCGACGCGCGATTCCGCCGGACTCGTCGAGCAATGCGTGGAATCGGTGCGGCAGAAATCGAGCTACCCGAACTTCCGCATCACGATCATCGACAACGGCTCGCTCAAGCAGGAAACGCACGACCTGTTCGCGCGTCTGCAAGAGGACGAGCGCATCAAGGTCGTGCGCGACGATTCGCCGTTCAACTACTCGGCGCTGAACAACCGCGTCGCGCTCGCGAGCACGGCGGACTTCGTCTGTCTGATGAACAACGACATCGAAGTGATCAGCGCCGACTGGCTCGAGGAAATGGTGTCGGTCGCGCTGCAGGCGAATGTCGGCGCGGTCGGCGCGAAACTGCTGTATCCGGACGACACGATCCAGCATGGCGGCGTGGTGCTCGGCGTCGGCGGTATCGCGAGCCATGCGCACAAGCATTTCCCCAATTCGCACCCCGGCTACTTCGCGCGCGCGCGCCTGCGCAACGTGATGTGCGCGGTGACCGCCGCGTGCCTGCTGATCCGCCAGTCGATCTACAAGGAAGTCGGCGGCCTCGACGAACAGTTACACGTCGCTTACAACGACATCGATTTTTGCCTGCGTGTGCGGCAAGCGGGCTACCGCAATGTGTGGACGCCCTACGCGGAGCTTTATCATCACGAATCGGCAACCCGCGGCGCCGAAGACACACCGGAAAAAATCAGCCGCTTCAACCAGGAATCTGAGTTGGTCAGACAGCGCTGGGAGCATCTGTTGATGAACGATCCCTGCTATTCACCCAATCTGACACTGACTGCCGACGATTTTTCCTTTGCTTGGCCTTCAAGGATTGCAAATCTTGATTAATCTGGGACCCAAAAAAAACAAGACCGGATGGCTGGCGGAGTACCGCCATCCATCGCCGGGGGAACTGTTCTGCCTGCCGAGCGCGATCTACTTTCTGATGAAGTTCAGAGCCGATCTCGCGCGCTTCAATTCCAAAGTGCTGGATGACCGCGTCACGCTGTATTTCTGGTGGGAAATGTCGGCGCGCGAAACGTATCCGGACTTCAACTGGGTGCTGCGACAGGAAGACCTCGAATATTTGCGTCAGCTCGACAACGACACGCTGATCGAGCGGCATCCGGACGCCGTCACGTACTGGCTCGGCTCGACCAAACCGAGCGTGCTCGATGCGAAGCATCTGAGCGAGACGCTGCACGAGCCCGTCACCGTGCTCGAAGAAGCCGGCCTGCAATTGCCGAAGCTGATGACGACGGTCGTGCGCAATCGCGGCGATCTGTCCCAGGCATTCAACCTGAACACGCTGACCGGCTATCTGAACTGCCTCGACTGGTGGGAGCAGTACGGTCAGGTCACCTGCCCGCGCGTGACGTGGCGTCCGCCGATCGCGTGGCCCGGGCTGCTGGAACCGATCGACGCGCCCGACTCCAGCGCGATGCCGTTTCCGCGCTTCCTCGCGCTGATCACGACCGAGCGGCCCGATCTGCGCTGCGCGTTCAATCTGAACAGCTTCACCTCGCGGCTCAACGCGCTCAGCTGGTGGGAAGACCACGGCCAGCGCGAGTATCCGCGCATCAAGTGGTCGCAGCCGCCGATCGGCGGCTTCATGCTCGAGCCCGAAGCGCTTCCCGCGGACGGTGGCCCTTACGTGCCGCGCTTCCTGTGCGAGATCTACAAGGACCGGCCGGACCTGCAGGCGACCTTCACGCTGCAGTCCTTCCGCGGGCGGCTCAGCTGTCTGTCGTGGTGGATCGAACACGGCCAGCATCAGTACCACGCGATCAAATGGGTGCCGCCCACGCCCTCCGCCGTGATGTTCGAGCCCGAATTTGGCTCGCACGCAGACTGGCTACCGGTGCCGCGCTTCCTGCGGCTGCTGCACGGTGAGCGCCGGGACCTGCAGGAGCTCTGCTCGCTCGACAGCTTCACCGGGCGCCTGAAGTGCCTGTCGTGGTGGATCGAGCACGGGCAGCACCAGTATCCGGCGATTCACTGGGGCATCCCGCCGTTGCCCGACACCCTGTTCAAAATGGAAGCCGGCGAGCAAGGCGCGCTGCCGCTGCTGCCGCACTTTCTGCCGCTGATCTGGAACGAGCGGCCCGACCTGCAGGCGTCGTTCAACCTGAGCAGCTTCCGCGAGCGGCTCGCGTTCATTTCGTGGTGGGAAAAGCACGGGCACAGCGAGTACTACGCGATCGAATGGTCGCCGACGCATCTCGCCGAAGAACGCGAGGGCGAATGGGTGCCGCCCACCACACCCGCATTGATGTTCGAGCCCGAATGGGGCACGCACGCCGACTGGCTGCCGGTGCCGCGCTTCCTGCGGCTGTTGCATGACGAGCGCCAGGATCTGCAGGAGCTCTGCTCGCTCGACACCTTCACCGGGCGTCTGAAGTGCCTGTCGTGGTGGATCGAACACGGGCAGCACCAGTATCCGGCGCTTCACTGGGCCATCCCGCCGTTGCCCGACAGCTTGTTCGGCGCGCAAGCCGGCGAGCAAGGCGCGCTGCCGCTGCTGCCGCGCTTTCTGCTGCTGATCTGGAACGAGCGGCCCGACCTGCAGGCATCGTTCAACCTGAACAGCTTCAGCGAACGGCTCGGCTTCATCTCGTGGTGGGACAAGCACGGCCACGACGAGTACTACGCGATCAAATGGACGCCGACTCATCTGGCCGAAGAGCTCGCGAGAATCGACGACGAGCAGCCGGCGGACGACACCTTGCTGCCGCGCTTCCTGACGATGATCGCGAATGACCGCCCGGATCTGCGCGAAGTGTACGACCTGAACACCGCGGATGGCCGCGACCAGCTCGTGCGCTGGTGGAACGAATGGGCGTCGACCGAATATCCGCTGGTCGGCTCGCTGAAGGTGCGCTGGACCGACAGCGCCGACGCCGAAGCCGATGACGACGCGCACGAGCCCGCGCGCTATCACGCGCGCGTCGAAGGCATCGGCTACGACTTCGGCGTCAACATCATCGGCTTCCCGCAAGGCGTGCTCGGCCTCGGCGAAGACGCGCGCATGGCCGCCCGCGTACTGCAACTGTCGTCGACGCCGGTCACGCTGCTCAATGCGCCGATGGCGGGACCCGCGCGCCTCGAACACTCGGTCGATCATCTGATCAGCGACGAGCTCAAGTACAACATCAGCCTGATCTGCCTGCCGGCGCCCGAAATGGTGCGGCTCGCGCTGGAAGGCGGCCGCAGCCTGATCGACGCGCCCACGCACAAGATCGGCGCATGGCCATGGGAACTGCCCCACTGGCCGAACGCATTCGGCAACGTGCATCAGATGGTCGACGAAATCTGGGCGCAGAGCCGCTTCGTGCAGAGCGTCTACAGCCGGCTCGGCAACACGCCGGTCTACCAGATGCCGATGGCGGTCGAGGTCCCCGCGCCGCTCGAGCCGAAGCGCGAGCGCTTTGGCCTGCCGGCCAACGAGTTCCTGTTCTACCTGATGTTCGACGGCAACTCGTGGCTGAGCCGCAAGAATCCGCTCGCCGGCGTGCAGGCGTTCAAGCAGGCGTTCGGCGACAGCTCGCCGGGCGTCGGGCTCGTCATCAAGGCGATGAACGTGCGCGACGACGACCCGGTGTGGCGCGCCGTGCTCGACCTTGTCGCGGGCGATAGCCGCATTCACATCGTGTCCGAGCGCCTGAGCCGCCAGGACTCGACCGACTTCATGGCCTGCTGCGACGCCTACATTTCGCTGCACCGTAGCGAAGGCTTCGGCCGCGTGATCGCGGAGGCGATGGCGTTGGGGCAGCCGGTCGTGGTCACGAACTTCTCGGGCAACGTCGACTTTTGCGAACCCGACACCGCGTTCCTCGTGGATGGCGAACTCGTGCCACTGCGCCCCGGCGACTACCTGTTCGCCGAAGGCCAGTACTGGTGCGATCCGGAGGTATCGATCGCGGCGGAACAGCTCAAACGCATGATCGACGATGCGCCACTCCGTGAGCGCATCGCACTGGCGGGGAAGGCGCGCATCGAGCGCGACTACTCAGTTGAGGCAGTCGCACGCGCGTATGCGCGACGGTTGAACGACATTGCGGAGGCGAAGACGATATGACGCTGCGGGTATGTGCTCCGGACATTTTCTCGGGCGATGCGGTGGGTAACCACTGCATCGGTTTCGTACGCATGGCTGAACGTCTCGGCA
This sequence comes from Paraburkholderia sp. UCT2, assembly GCF_014397665.1. Classification (NCBI taxonomy): domain Bacteria; kingdom Pseudomonadati; phylum Pseudomonadota; class Betaproteobacteria; order Burkholderiales; family Burkholderiaceae; genus Paraburkholderia; species Paraburkholderia sp. UCT2. The sequence continues at coordinate 67,906 of NZ_VZQO01000005.1, read as the reverse complement.
TGAGGGCCGAGCTGTATGCAAGCGGTTTCGAGGAGGGAACGAATGGAGTGCGCCCGCTTGACGCATTATTCGAAGAGGTCACTCGCGACGATGTGGTTCTGCTGAGTTACTCGATCTACGATCCGTACCTCGAGCGGATACTCGCGCTCGATTGCAGGAAGATCTGCTACATCCACGGCGTGACGGACCCGCAGTTGCTGCGCGCGCTCGAACCGCGCACCGCACAGTTGTGCGAGAAGGCACTCGCGCAACTGCCGCTGCTCGCGCACTTCGACACCGTCGTCGCGAATTCGCGCAGCACGGCGGCGAGCCTCGCCGGCATCGTCGCGGCGGACGCCGTCAAGGTCGTGCCGCCGATCTTTCCCGACATGTACGTGTTCCGGCGCGAAGGACCGCGCAAGGGCCGCAAGCGCCCTGAGCCGAACCTGCTGATGGTGGGCCGGGTGGTGCCGCATAAACGCATCGAGGACGGCATCGAGATTCTCTCGCTGCTGAAGCAGCGTGATTTCGGCGCGACGCTGAGCATCGTCGGCAGCACGCCGAACTACGATTACCTGAAATTTCTGATCAATCACGCGCGGCGTCTCGGCGTGCTCGAGCAGGTCGACTTCAAGGGCATGCTCGACGACGCCGATCTGTTCGAGTGCTACGAATCCACCCACGCGTTGCTCGCGATGAGCCGCCACGAGGGCTTCTGCGTGCCGGTGCTCGAAGCGATGCATTACGGCAAGCCCGTATTCGTGCGTGGCGGCACGGCCGCTCAGGAGATTTGCCCGCCCGACTGCGTGTTCGACGCCCATGCCGAACTCGCCGCCTGGATACCCGTGATCACGCAGCGCCTCGGTCAGACCCACGGCCGCTGTCCGATCGACACGGCCTTCGTCAAACACGCCGACGGTGTGCTGCAACGTGCCAGCGACGAGGTATGGCGCAACATCTTCATCGGCGCCGGGGTCGGCATGGCGGCCGCGTCGACGTATGCGCGCGCGGGTACGGCGGCCGTTTCGCTGAAAAGAGATAGATAGTCAGCGCCGCCGCTCACCAACCCATCCCGGCGCCCATCGGCGCGATCCAACCCGATCGCGCCGCCTCACTCGTTCGCTGGCGGCTTGCCGGTCCTGTCGAAGTCGATCGGTTGCCCCGTATGCGGATGCGGCGTGAACGAGAAATGCGCGCGCACGTACTTCTGCGATAGCGTGCACAGCAAGTCCATCAATGCAATCTGCTCGGGCGGAAAGACCGGCGCGCGATCCGCCGCGTCGATCGGTTTTTGCATGTAGCGCACGATGTCTTTTTCGAAATCGCTGACGCAATAGTCCAGCACCCGATCGCCTTCGATCGGATAGGCCGCCACCTTCAGTTCGGGATGCAGCGACAGATACGTGCTGAACAGACGCTCGGCAACGAATGGCAGGAACGGTGCGTCGTCCGAGTGGATCGTGGGCTCCAGCACCCCGCGCGCGGCCTCGGTGCCGCTCTGCGTTTCGAGAAACGTGGCAATCGGCTCAAGCACCTTGCCGACGTAGCTTTCCCAGAACGACTGCGAACCGACCCAGAAATTGCAATAGCACAGCGTGTGCGGCGACTGACGGGGCGCCTCACGCAGATTCCACGCGATGCCGCAGGCGTCGAGCAGTTGCTGGCTGCGTTCGACGAGTCCCGGATGCGCATGCTCGCCCTGCATCCACGCGGTGTACGAGAAATACGCGAGTTGCGGAAACGGATTGATCATCCAGACGTCGGCGTCGGCATTGGCCTGCACGAACTCCAGAAACCGGCTGCCGTCCATGCGCGCCTTCAGCGCGAACTTCGGCGAAAAAAGACCGGTGATCTGCTGCTGCCGATGCATGCCCTTGCGGTACATGTCGACGAGAATATAAAACTCGCGCCACGCGGCGTGCGCGTTATCGCGCAGTTCGAGCGGATGAAAAGCCTGTTCGGACAGGACCTGTCCCGGCGCGTAAAGCGGCTCGAAGATCTTGATCGATGCACTCATGACAGCCCTGCGATCTGCAGATAATAGTTTCCGGTATGCACGTTGCGCCGGAACAGCGTGAGCGATGCATTCGGCACCAGCACGTTGGGAAAGCGGGACAACGGCACGTTCAGCAGGTATTGCGAGATCACCGAGATCGGTCCCGCGTGACACACGGCGGCGATCAGGCCAGGCTGCTCAGCGTGCCGCAGCACTTCCTCCTCGAGCCAGTTCACCGAACGCGCGGCCAGTTCGAGATGCGACTCGCCGCCCTCGTAACGGTCCGACAGATGTTTGCCCCAGTCGGGAAACGCCAGACGAAAATCTTCGGCCTTCCAGGTCGCGAACCGCCCCGCATTGGTTTCGCCGAGACGCGCGTCGACGGACCAGGCACTGTTGTCCTTGAACAGCACTTCAGTGGTTTGCAACGCGCGCCGCCACGGGCTCGAAAAAACGCGGTCGGGCGCGAAACCGTGACTTTCCATCAGCGTGCGTAGCTTCGCGGCCTGCTGCAGGCCATGCTCGGTCAACTCGTCCTGCTCGGTCGAGTTCAACAGGCCAGCCACGTTGGCGTGCGATTGGCCGTGGCGAATCAGAAGAAGATCCATAGGTGTTAGCTGCTTTAAGGCTTGGGGTCGGGCAAGGCCTTCAGGAACATCGACGAAATGCGTCGCACGCTGAAACGGTCGAACACGTCGGCGTAGGCATTGCGGCGGATCGACTGGCGAAGCTGCGGGTCGCCCAGCATGTCCTCCAGCGCTCGTGCCCAGCTCTCGGCCGTGTTCGACGCAATGTATCCCGTCTCACGATGTTTGACGTTCTCGCGGTAGGTCGGGCAATCCGAATAGATGCTCGGGATGCCGAGGCTGCCGTAGTCCGCGTATTTGATCGGCGACTTGCACGAGTTGAAAAACAGCGTCTCCGGATCCTCTTCGGCGCCGAGCGGCACGATCGCGAACGTGTAGCCTTCGTCGCGAATGGTCTTCTTGTATTCGAGGTTGCCGCGGCTGCCGCGATGCGTCATGCGGGCAATCGTGTTGAGCTCCGGAAACGGATCGCCCCAGAAGTCGATCGACACGTTTTCGTGGCGCGCGAGAAAACTGCGCAAGGTGCCGAAAAACTCCTTGCGAAAGCTCACGAGCTTGATGCCGTCGAGATTGGAGAAGATGATCTTCGGCGGCTGGGTTTCAGTCCACAGTTCCGGCGACAGGTCGAACGCCTGATCGTCGAAACCGTTCGGGATGATCAGGACGTCGTCCGAGCGCCGCACTTTGCGCATGCGCTCCTGCAACAGCGGATTCGACGCCGTAGCCGCGCTCGCTTCGCGAATCATCGCGAGCACGTTGTAGAGCACGTCCTCGTTCATTTCGAGCACGCTCCACGACGGCAGATCGAGCAGCCAGTCGTCGAGATCGTAAATCGTATGAAGACCGAGTTCGTTGGCCATCCGCATGATCTTCAGCGACAGATTCGACACGTGCTTGTTGAACAGCACGACGTCGAAGCGATGCAGATGGCTGACGCCAACGTCCGCCTCCGAGATCTGCTCCCATTCGATCAACCGATGGCGCTGCATGTACGAAAGCAAAGGCGCGAAGCGCGCGCCGATGGTGCGCGAATTCATTCGCCCATCGGTCATGGAGCGCCGCTGAACGACGAGCAGTCGGGGAATCTTAGTAATTTGTGAGGCCGGCATCGATCAGGTGTCTGATTAGGTCTGCTGCTACCGTGCTCGACGAGTGCCGTGCATAGACGCGTTCGTAGTTACTTTCAATCTTTTCGTCCCTGTCCGGGTCGGTCAGGGCAGCCTGAATGGCGGGAACGATGTCCGGCGCGCGGGTGGAAGCCGCGTACCAGACATTGTCGTCGAAGTGCTCGCGCTGCCAATCCCCATCAACCATGACGAGCGGCTGCTTCACGAACGCGCCTTCGAGGCACGAGCGCCCGGGCGGATCGAGGCTCGGCTCCGCCACTACCATCGCGCTGGCGAGCGCGGAGCGCAACAGCGCGCTGCAGGGCTGGATGAACGGCAGGAAATGAATGCCGCGACGCGCTTCGCGAACGCACTGCCGGTAATACTCCTCGTCCCTGAAACCGCCGACCATCAGGCCGTTCATGTCGAGCTGGTTCAATGCGCGGATCAGTTCGAGCTGATTCTTGATCGGCTCGATCAAGCCGAGGCACAGCACGTAGTCCGAGACGTCGCAGACCGTGGGGAGCAAATCCTTGTCGGCCGGCAGCAGGAACCGGTCGGATATGCCGGAGCCCACCACCACGCATTTACCTGGATCGACCGGGATGTACCTGTTGAAGTGCGCGAGTTCGGTGGAAGACTTGAACAGTAGCCGCTCGGCACGCTGCACGAACGCCTCGATGCGGCTGATTTCCGCCGGGTCGGGCGCGCTCAACCACCAGACATTCGGCCACAGGAACAGCTTCTTGCCCTGATTCACCGTTTCGCGAACGATCGCTTCGCCGTCCGCATGGACGGAGAAGTGCATCACCGCGTCGTAAAAGCGTAGCGGCCGGCTGCGAATGCCGTAAATGTCGGCCTGTACGTCCGAATCGTTGAGCAGTTCGGCGACCTGCACGAGTTCCGACTCACCACCACCGCTCGTCATGAACGCGGTACTGTGAGTGGTCAGGAGAATTTTAAAATGCATATTGCGGGCTCCGTCCCGAATCGTCCCGTATCGTGGGCGCTGCTGCCGTCCGCCGGACGGTGCGAAATTCACGCGTTCGCGACCTGCGAAACAGGCGCGGACTATTATCGGCAGGGGCTCGATTTTACGCCAAATCGTAACGCAGACGATCGCCCACGAGCGACGCGCAGAGCACCCTGCTGCAAGCTTTCGTCGGCTTACGTGGCTTACGAAACGACGACCGCCCCGCCCTCTTCTGCCGCGCACTCGCGAGCCACGCGCGGTATCCGCGGAAAACGGACGGCACGTGACCCTTGGCCTCGCGGCTATGCCGATTGCTACGACGAATAATTTGTAAGTAACGGTAAATGCGGGCTCATGTCCGAACATCAGGAAATGTTGGACGTGCAGAATACTGGGGGTACGATAGACTGGCCGGCCGGGAGGGCCCGGTCGCCAGCCAGTCGGCATATCGGTATGAATTCGCTGCTCTGTCATGGCTTTTCGCAAATTCTTTCAAGCGGAGAAACAAGATGTCGGCATCGCCCGAGCTTCTCGATTCACTTGCCGCGCAGCATCCCGAGATTGCAGAACTGATCGCTGAACGGGACAAGTATCGCGACGCGCTTCAGGTCAATATTCCGCACTTTTCGAATCTCGGCGACGTGCCTCCAGGCCACTACTATTCGCCGATCCCGTCGATCCCCGACATCAAACAGGACGAAGCACGGCTGTTCGGTAACGTCTCGCGCACGCTGCCCGGCATCGAGTTCAACGAAGAGGCGCAGGTGCGGCTCGTCGGCGAGTTCGCCGACAAGTACTACGGCGAAATGCCGTTCGAGCCGCACAAGAAAGACGGCCTGCGCTTCTACTTCGAGAACGTGATGTTCTCGTATGGCGACGCGACGTCGCTGTACTGCATGATTCGCCACCTGCGGCCGCGCCGCATCGTCGAGATCGGCTCGGGTTTTTCGTCCGCCGTTTCGCTCGATACCAACGACCTGTTCTTCGACGGCCAGATCCAGTGCACCTTCGTCGAACCGAACAATGAACGCTTGCTGTCGTTGCTGACCGAGAAAGACAAGGTCACCTCGAAGATCGTCAAGTCGCTCGCGCAGGACGTCGACCTGTCCGTATTCGCGGAGCTCGAAGCGAACGACATACTGTTCGTCGATTCGTCGCACGTGAGCAAGATCGGCAGCGACGTGAACCGCATCGTCTTCGAGATACTGCCGATCCTCGCGCCCGGCGTGCACATACACTTTCACGACGTGTTCCTGCCGCTCGAATACCCGCCGCAGTGGATCTACGAAGGCCGCGCGTGGAACGAAGCCTATCTGCTGCGCGCCTTCCTCCAGTACAACAGCGCGTTCGAAGTTGTCCTGATGAATACGTTCATGGGACACTTCCATGCGGACCTGATGAACGCGCGGATGCCGCTCTTCATGCGCAATCCCGGCGCGAGCTTCTGGATTCGAAAGACACGTTAGGCGCCGCGGCGCAAACGTCTCACATTTTGCGGAGATTGATAGATGACTTCGACGAACGCGCTCGAGCATCGCACCGAAGGGGCGTCCATGCGAGCCGGCTTGCAAGACGGGGTGCGCGCGATGAAGGTCGGCCGCATCCCGGTACCTGAGTTGCTGCCCGGCACCGTGATCGTCAAGGTGGCGAGCGTCGGTATCTGCGGCAGCGATCTGCACGCTTACCGGAACGTCGACGTTCATCAAAGCTTTCCGAACGGCCACGAACTGAGCGGCACCACGGTCGAGATCGGCGAGGGCGTGACGAGCGTGCGCGTCGGCCAGCGGGTGACGATCGACATGGTGATGGGCACCGCGTGCGGCAAATGCGAGTACTGCAAGCTCGGCACGCCGATTCACTGCCGCGCGCGCGAATTTCCGTTCGGCGGCGGCTTTGCCGAATACGTGCGCACCAAGGAATCGGGCGTGTTCCCGCTGCCCGATGCCGTCGACGATCAGCTCGGCGCCATCGTCGAGCCGGTGGCGGTCGGCATCCACGGGTGCCGCAAGATGCCGATTGCGCGCGGCTCGGTCGGCGTCGTGATCGGCGCGGGCACGATCGGCCTCGCGGCACTCGCCGCGGCGCTGGACGCTGGCAGTGAAAATGTCTACGTGGTCGCAAGACACGCGGCTCAGGCGCGCGCGGCGCTGGCGATGGGCGCCACCGCGATCCTGCCGGCCGATCGCGCCGCAGCGCTCGCCATGGTCGAACAGGCAACCGGCGGATTGGGCGCGCACTACGCGATCGAAGCAGTCGGCGGAACGGCCGACACGTTCGACTTCGCCTGTCAGTTCGTGCGCCCGCTCGGCCACGTGTGCGTGCTCGGCGCCTTCGATCACGGCTTCAGGAACATCGAAATCATCAAACCGCACATCAAGGAACTGACGATTCATCTGCCGAACTGCTACGGCTATATCGACGGTCAGCACGACTTCGCGCTCGCGATCGATCTGCTGGCGCGCAAGGGCGATACGTTGCGCGCCATGATCACGCACGACCTGAGCCTCGACGACGTCGACGAGGCCTTTCGTCTGGCCAGCGACAAAAGTTCGGACTCCATCAAGGTGCAGATGCATACCTGATGGTGTAAGCGGTCTCGCGCAATGCAGTGAACATCGGTCATAACTGGAAGCTGTGCCGTCCAATACGAGGAGGCAACATGGCGAAGGAAGACAGCGGACTAAGCATCGGTGAATTTCGGGATAAGCGGCGTTGCCGTCTGCTGAAAGGGCTAGACGTCAGCGCCTTAGTGGGCGTAGAAATAGGCCCGCTTTGCTGGCCTCTCGTGCGACGCAGCGACGGCGGCGAAATCATCTACGTCGACCATACGGACACACCGCACCTGCGTCAGAAGTACAAGGACGATCCTCATCTCGACATTAATGAAATCGTCGATGTCGACGCGGTGTGGGGGCGCAACACGTTGCATGAAGCGATCAAGGGCCGCTATGTCGACTACGTGGTGGCCTCTCACGTCGTCGAGCATGTTCCCGATCCGGTGACGTGGCTCAGAGAGCTGGCCGCGGTCCTCAAACCGACCGGCGAAGTGCGTCTCGTGGTTCCCGACCGGCGCTTCACCTTCGACTATTTCCGCCGCGAAAGCCGCCTGCCCGAAGTACTGGCCAGCTATATCGCCCGTGCGCGGGTACCGCAGCCCTACTCGCTGCTGGATCACTGCCTGTCCGCCGCCGATGTCTCGGCCCACGAAGCGTGGCGAAAGCGGATCGACCCGCACTCGGTCAAGCGGCATCACACATGGCAAGGCGCGCTACATCTCGCGCGCGACGCGTTCGAAAACGGCACGTATCACGACGTTCACTGCTGGGTTTTCACGCCGCGCTCGTTCGCAAAACTGATTGCCGATCTATGCGAGATGGAGCTGATCGATTTCGCTTGTGAAAACTTCTGCGACACGCTGCACGACGACATCGAGTTTTCTGTAGTAATGAGGCGCTCGCGGAATCGCGAACATATTGCCGACAGCTGGCGACGAATGGAGCGGCAGGCCAGCGACGCAACGCCGGCCGTGCCGTTCTGGCGCACGCACCGCAAACTCAAGGAGCTATGCTCCGGACAGGACGCCGGTAACAGCTCGCAGCGCGTCTGCGGAAAGCGTAGCGAACTGGACCCGGACCAAGCGATTGAATTGCCGCCGGATTTCAATGAACAGGAATATCTCGCCGTCAATCCGGACGTGGCGGCGGCAGGAGTGGATGCGGGTCAGCATTACCTGCATTATGGGTGGCGGGAGGGGCGGCCCATTCGCCGCTCCATGGTTGTTCCGGCGCCGGTCCTGTCCGAAGCCCGCTGAGCAAGCGGGGGAAATACGGGTGTTGGGGGCTGGAGGATGCCTTAAAGACATTTGAAATGCTAGGATTGCGCGCTGTTACCATTCCTTCGGCCCGCAGCACATGCATCCTATTGAATCTGCTGAGCGACTACCGCAACGCCGCCAGTTTGCGATATGCGTCGCCATCGTCATACTCGCCCCCCTACTGGTCAAGGCTCCCTTGTTGTTCGGGATTCTGATTTCCGATCCGGTCGCGCTTTATACCGGAATCGCCACCAACGTGTTGCCAGGTCCCTTCGGCGGCTTTCCTCCGATGCCGACCATCGACCCGAATATCGCGTTCACGAGCCACGCGCTCGGCTATCGTGCCGCACTCGATGTTCTGTCGGGCCACCTGCCCTGGTGGAATCACTACGAGGGTGTGGGCGCGCCGCTTGCCGGCGAAATGCAGGCGGCAGCGCTATCGCCGTTGAACGTACTGCTCGCGCTTCCAAACGGCCAGCTGTACATGCATCTTTCGCTGCAGATCATCGCCGGGCTGTCGACCCTGGCGTTGCTGCGCAAGCTCGGCTGTGCACCGCTCGCCGCCCTGGCCGGTGCGCTGGCCTTCGAATTCAACGGCACGTTTGCCTGGCTCGCCAACGCAATCGTCAACCCTGTGCCATTCCTGCCGATGGTGCTGCTGGGCGTCGAAAACCTCCGGGAGCGCGTCGCTGAAGGACGCCGCGGCAATGCAGCATGGATCGTCGTCGGCATCGCCGCGTCGCTGTATGCGGGCTTTCCGGAGGTCGCCTATCTGAACGGCCTGCTGATCGTCGTCTGGACGCTGGTGCGCGCGGCCTCGCTGCCTGGCGCGCAGCGTTTGCGCTTTGTCATGCACGTGGCGGTGGGTGGACTCGTCGGGCTGGCCATCTCGGCGCCGATCGTGCTCGCCTTCTTCGATTACCTTCCGCTCTCTGAAACGGGCGGCCATGCGGGTGATGGATTCGCGACCGTGTATATGCAGCGCTCGACCGTGCTCGGCACCTGGATGCCTTATGCATTCGGCGGCATCTTCCAGTTGCCGGGCATCGAGGGGTTCTGGGGCGCGATTGGCGGCTATGCCGGCATTGCATTGTCCGTGCTGGCGGTATATGGCATGTTTGGCACGCGGCTGCGCGGCCTGCGTATCGCACTTGCCATCTGGGTTGTCGTGACGCTTGGAATGACTTATGGCGTGCCGGGCATTCATAAGCTCGTCCGAGTGATCCCGGGGCTCAAATACGCGGCGTTTTTCCGCTACTTCCCGCCATCCTGGGAGCTCGCGCTGTGTGTATTGTCGGCGCTCGCGTTGACGGATATCGGCTTGCAACCTCGTCCGGTGCGACTGAAGCTCGCGGTCGTCGCAACGGCGCTCGCCTGTTTGCTCAGTCTCATCCCGATGATCCAGCATAACGTCGTGCCTACGGGCATGATCGCTCACGGTGGCGCCGCTTTCGGTCTCGCGATCCTCTTTGCTCTCGCAGTCATCGCGTGGCGGACAGAGGCGATCCGGTCGCCTGCTGCGGCGCTCGCTGCAGTGCTGATCGTTGAAAGCGTGGTCAATTTCCTCGTGCCGACGCTCAGTCATCCGCGCCACTCGACCGTTCATCTCGCCGGCGTACGTTACTTGCAGGACAACCTGGGGCTGAACCGTTTCGCGACGTTCGGACCGATCGCGCCAAACTACGGCTCGTATTTCGGCATCGCTTCGATCAACTACAACGACCTGCCGGCACCGACCGACTGGACGCGTTACATCAACGCGCATCTTGACAGCAACCAGGAGCCCATTCCAGGCGTGTCACGGCATGACCCGAACGGACCTTCCGCGGCCGATAGCCTCGTCGCAAACATAAGTGCCTACGCGCGCATCGGCGTGCGCTACGCGGTCGTGCCGGACAATCTCGACGCCCCGCGTTTCGAGAAGCTGCGTGGGTATCTGGCAAGCGCGCCGAATCCGGGCCTCAAGCAGGTCTATCGCGACGAGGCCATGCGGATTCTCGAGCTGCCTGCGCCGGCACCTTATTTCAGCGCGCCCGGCTGTACGGTCAAGCCGCTGGATCGGGACGCAGTTCACGTGCAATGCGACGCTCCGTCGACGCTATCGCGTCTCGAACTGTTCATGCCGGGCTGGCGGGCCATGATCAATGGAAGCGACGCGCCGATTGCGCGTAGCGGAGAAATCTTCCAGGAAATCGCGCTGCCTGCAGGTAGCTCCGACATCCAGTTCCGCTTTTTGCCCATACATATGAAGTGGGCGTACCTCGCGCTGCTCCTCGGCTGCCTCGTATTTGTCTTCGACGTGATGCGCGGCTTCCGCGGGGCCAAGGCGCGTTGATCCCACGACACGCGATTGCGCATGCCGCGCGGCCCGCGCGCGGCATGCGGTTCACGACACGCCACCGGGAAGCTATACGGCTTCAGGTAAAATTACGGAAAAAGGCGATGTCTTCCAGCGCCTTTCATCATTCACAGGCGGTCTGGGTTCGCAACAAGACGCTACCAGCAAAACACCTCATAGAATATGGTTGACACCTCTGCTGTTCGAATTGCTGTAGTCATTCCCTGCTACAACGAAGCGGCTGCAATCGGCACCGTCGTCAGCGACTTCCGCGAAAGCCTGCCCACGGCTGACATTGTCGTATTCGACAATAATTCGAAGGACAACACGGCCGACGTCGCCCGCGCGGCCGGCGCGGCGGTTATTTCCGTGCCGCTGCAAGGCAAGGGCAACGTCGTGCGCCGCATGTTCGCGGACGTCGATGCGGACGTCTTCGTGATGGTCGACGGTGACGCGACTTACGATGCGGCCGCCGCTCCGATGCTCGTCGACCTGCTGATCGAAAACAGGCTGGACATGGTCGTCGGCTCGCGTCTCAGCGACGAGCAAACCGCGTATCGGCTCGGTCACCGCTTCGGCAACGTGATGCTCACGCAATGCGCGGCGACGATTTTCGGCAAGACCTTCAAGGACATGCTGTCGGGCTATCGCGTGTTTTCGCGCCGCTATGCGAAGACCTTCCCGGCGCACTCCAAGGGCTTCGAAATCGAAACCGAGCTCGCGGTCCACGCGCTAGGTATGCGCATGCCCGTGGCTGAAGTCGAAACCCGCTATTCGTCCCGTCCCGAAGGCTCGGAAAGCAAGCTCAACACTTACCGCGACGGCTTCAGGATCCTGATGATGATTCTGAAGCTCTTCAAGTCGGAAAAGCCTTTCGCGTTTTTCACGACCGGCTTCGCGGCCTGCACGCTGCTGTCGATCGCACTCGCGATCCCGGTCTTTACGACTTATGTCGAAACCGGTCTCGTGCCGCGCATCCCGACGTTCATTCTCAGCACCGTGCTGATGTTGCTGGGCGCTATCCTGCTGATCTGCGGCATCGTTCTCGATACGGTGACCCATGGCAGAAACGAACTGAAGCGCATCGCTTATCTCGCGATCCCCGCCCTGAAGTCGCGGAGCCACGGTGGCTAAGTTGCACCGCGAATTCATCTGGTTTGCGATCGCCGGCGTTGTCGGCTTTGGCGTCGATGCCGGAGTGCTGTATGGGGCACTGGCGCTCGGTTGCGGCCCCTACGTGGGGCGAGCGATCTCGTTCCTTTGCGCCGCTTTCGTCACCTGGCAGATCAATCGGCGCATCACGTTCAACGCGGCGGCGGGCGAATCGCTGTGGCGCGAATGGTGTCAGTATCTCGCCGCGATGTCGCTTGGCGGCGCATGCAACTACGGCGCCTATGTGCTCGTCTTGCATCTACTGCCGCGCAGCCCGGCGAGCCCTTTGCTGGCTGTCGCCGCCGGTTCTATCGCCGGTATGTTCGTGAACTTCGCGACGGCGAAGCTTTGGGTCTTCCGACCCACGCCGCAAAAGGACGCGAAGTAACGCGAAAACCAATGCTTCCGGACCATTGGCGAGCTTTGCCGTCCAGTTCGTCCACTGGCGAAGGCAGCAGACTGCAAAAGATCTCGTGGACCACCCGAACGCTATAGCGCAGCACGTACGGAAGAGCGCCAAATTCAAGCGGCGGCGAACCATTCGTTCCGACAGCATTCTTGTCGTCCATTCCTTTCCGACGCTTTCGGCCAAGACGCGCACATTTTCTACGGCGCGTGTTTCCTGGTTCGCCGACGCTTCAAGCGCACCTCGATTCACGCAAACACAAACTTCTTATCCAACCGATACTTGACGACGTAACCGATCACGAGCCCAATCACTCCCCCCATAAACCGCGCGGGTTCTGAATGATAAATCGCATCCGCGCCGAATTCGAAGCTCCAGAAAATCGCGGTGGTAGCGAGCCCCATCACGGTGTAGAGCATAAAACTCTGGATGCCGTGCGAGAGGTCGCGATGGCGATAGCGAAAGATCCAAATCTTGTCGAGCGCGAACTTCACCACGAGCCCAACCCCTGTCCCAACGACAACCGATAACGGCACGCTCAACGCGCCGGAATAGACCAGCAGCGAAACCTTCTGAAAACCAATATTCGCGAGAATCGAAAGTCCCGCGAATAGCGAGTAAAAGATGACGAGGCGCGACGCGCTCATCGGGGCTGCAGACGAGTTCAAAAGAAGGACCACCATGTCAGGAAAGAATAATCGACCATCCGCCCGCGTGGCATGCGGCGCATTACAGCGAAAGCCGCTTGAACACGCGGCCGGGAATGGAGCGAATGATCAGCATGATGCCCGACCAGAACCACGGCGTATAAACGACGTCCCTGCCCCTCTCCACCGCCCGCACGATATCGGCGGCGACCTTGTCCGGCGTCGCCACGAGCGGCCCCGGCAACGGCAATCCCGCGGTCATCGGCGTAGCAACGAAGCCCGGCTTGATCGTTACGACGTGAGCGCCCACTTTGAAAAGGCGCGACCGCAAGCCCTCGCAATAGGCCGACAACGCCGCTTTCGCGCTGCCGTACAGATAGTTCGACTGGCGCCCGCGATCGCCAGCAACCGATGAAATCACCGCAATCGTGCCGCGGCGCTGCGCTTCGATTACGTTCGCAAAGCGCGTCAGCAGCGCGATCACCGACACCGCGTTGGTGTTGAACTCGCGCACTGCGACGTCGACGTCATGCTGGCAAACCTGCTGGTCAGGCAATGTACCGGGTGCAACCAACACGATGTCCAGCGCGCCGAATTCGACGGCGCAGCGCTGCATCATGGCCGCGTGCTCGCCAAGCTGATCGATGTCCAACAGCTGGCACTGCACGGTCTGCGCGCCACGCGCCTTCAGGTCATCCGCGACCTGCTGCAAACGGTCCGCATTACGCGCGACGAGAAAAAACCGCGCGCCCTGATTGGCCCACTGACGTGCACAGGCCATAGCGATCGCCGAAGTGGCGCCTACGATAACGATATTTTTCATATTCGAGTCGTTCGTTCCCAAAAGCGCGACAGCAAAGCCGGGTCGCGCAGCGCTTCGACCTGCTGCCACTGCGGATAGGCCGCGCGAAAATCCTCGCCCGACATATGAGCATCTTTCGCCGGATACATGCGGCCGCCGCTCTCGCGCACGATCGCATCGAGCCGCTCGAACAGCTTGCGATTCGAGGTGTCGCGCTGCGGAAAATCGAGCGCAAGCGACGTCCCTTCCAGTGGAAAGGACAGCAAGCCCGGCGAGCGGATATCGCCGCAGCGCTTCAGCACCGCGAGTATCGAGCCGGTGCCGCTGCGGGCGATCACGTCGAGAATCGCGCGGGTCGCATCGCGCGCAACCGGTGCCGGTATCACGCATTGATACTGCTGAAAACCCGCTCGACCGTAAATGCGATTCCATTCGAGCAGGCTGTCGAGCGGATAAAAGTAAGAATCGTAGCTGACCGTGGAGCGCACCGCGTCCGCGCGTTGCCGTCTGTAGTACAGCTCGTTGAAGGCACGCAGCGTCAGCCGGTTGAATACGGGAATCGGCGACGTGAATGGCACCGTGCGCATCTTGCGGCGTTCAATTTCGAGCCCCCCGTCGGACGCGTGGTCGCCCACCATGAAAATGCCTCTGCCCAGCGCGGCATCGCGGCTTTGACAGTCGACCCAGGCCACGCTGTATTCATGCTGTGCATCGAGCCGCTCGGACAGCGCGAAGAATTCGTCGAGATTGGCAAAGCGGATGCTGGTCACGTCGAGCATGCTCGATTGGATTGGCATCAACTGGATCTCCGCCCAGGTGATCAGCCCGGTCATGCCGAGGCCGCCGATCGTCGCCGCGAAGAACTCGGCGTGCATGTCAGGTGCGCATTCGAACTGCGTGCCATCGCTGCGCAACAGACCAAAGCGCCGCACATGCCGGCCGAATGTGCCGCGCACATGATGGTTCTTGCCGTGCACGTCGTTGGCGATCGCGCCGCCCAGGGTCGCGTATTTGGTGCCGGGTGTGACCGGCAACATCCAGCCGCGCGGGATCACCACTTCAAGGATCTGCCCGAGCGTCATGCCTGGCTCGGCGCGCAAGATCCCGTTCTGCCAATCGGCCGAAATCAGCCGGTCCATCGGCAATGTCTGGATCACATGCCCCGACGAAGCGAGACAGCTGTCGCCATAGCTGCGTCCATTGCCGAATGCGAGCGTCGTGCGTTCCTCGTCGCCAACCTTGCGCCAGACCGCGGCTGCTGAATCGCGCCACGCGATCGGATGCGCATCTTGTGGCGCGTACGGATAGCGCCCCCAGGAGTGAACTTTCGGCATCCGCTAGATGGCCAACCAGAAAACGATGCCGCACAGCGCGAAGACCACCCAGCTGCCGTGGTCCTTGGCCGCGAACACGATCGGATCGTCGTGCATCTGCCCGCGATGCGCGATGACCCACGTGCGGCTCACCCAGTAAAGCAGGAGCGGACAGGCTATCCAGATGAACTGCGGATGCCGGTACAGGCTCGTGGTATTGCCGTCCTGAATGTAAAGCGCGAGAACCAGTACGGAAAGATAGCCCGAGGCGGCCCCAAGCGACGAGATCAGCGGCAGATCGTCAGCGACATAGCCCCGGCCGCGCGATTTGACGAGGCCGCGCTCCTGCAGCGCGAGGAGTTCCGCATAGCGCTTGACGAGCGCGAGGCTTAGAAAAATGAACATCGAGAATGCGAGCAGCCAGAACGTGAGTTTAGCATCGATCGCGGCGGCGCCGGCGATGATCCGCGTCGTATAGAGGGAGGCCAATACGACGACATCTACCATGACTCGCCGTTTCAGGTGAAACGAATAGGCCAGTGTGAGGATGTAGTAACCCAGCAGTACCAGCATGAACTCGCGCGGCAGGGATAACCACGCGATCGCGCCGCCCAACACCAGCAGAACAGGAAAAAGCGCCATACCCCACACGAGCGGGACAGCGCCGGACGCGAGAGGCCGCCGACGTTTGGTCGGATGGTGCCGGTCGTCTTCGAGATCGAGCAGGTCGTTCAGCAGATAGACGCTCGACGCGCACAGGCCGAACGCGAAAAAGGCCAGGATGGCGGCGATGACCGCGGGGACGTGCGACAGTTGATGCGCCGCCAGCAACGGGACGAAGATCAGCAGATTCTTGAGCCACTGATGCAAGCGCAGCGATTTCGCCCACGCCCCTGGCCAGCCGGAGCGTTCGTCGATCACGCGCTCGACATTGCCTTGCTTGCGCGCTGCGCGCTCCACACCGTTCGATGGATTGACCACATATGCACGCTCGGCGGCGGCCCAAACGGCGACATCGTCGTGAGAATTTCCCGCGTAATCGAAGCCCTTCTCGCCGAACTCGGCGACCAGTCTGTCGCGCTTGCGATGCGCGGACAGATTGACCGCGCCATCCGTGGCGAAGGTCTTGTCGAAAAATCCCAGATGATCGGCAATCGCGTTCGCGTAGCGCTCATGGCTGGCAGTAGCCAATACGAGGGAGCGTCCCGCGGCGCGCTCCGCTTTGAGCCATTCGATTACCGCGGCATCGTAGGGCAGAACGGTGACATCGATATTGGTCGCTTCGGCGAGATGAGCCTTCAGGCCCGGTTTGCCCTCGCGCGCAAACCACAGAAGAGGCTCGTAAAACCGATGCGGGGCAGACTTGGCGAACGCAAATCCGCATTCAATCAGGACATCCGATCGAATCAAGGTACCGTCGAGGTCGACAACGAGAGGTTTGCTGCTCATGCACTGGGCCGCCGCAGGACAGATTTAAGATGAAGAGCCATGAGATTTGGCAGGAATGGGTTCTGCCAGAATGCCTGGTTAATCCAAACCGCATTGGGCCTGATGTTCGAACCGCGTAAAGCGAGCACACCCTACTATCCAGCCACCGGACCTGCAAACCAACCGGAGCGCCCGTGCAGAGGCCGTCCGGTCTTGCCAGTTGCAAAACGACGCGATGCCCGGCGAAGTTTCGCCGAGCTGGGCAAATATTACAATACTTGATACGCAAGACAGTTCAGTAGCCCACCAAACTTCCGCGACTCAAGGGAGTTCGAGGGAACAACTACCCGGCGTCAGACGGCCACTACCTGCCGATATAGCGCTTCGTAAGCGCTTCCCAACGCTGGCCCCGAAAACAACCGCTCATACCGTTCCCGCGCCGCCGCTCCCATGCCGCGCGCCAGTGCTTCATCCAGCGCCAGCCGGTTAATCGCGGCGATCAGCGGTTCGGGCGCCTCGGGCGGCACGACAAACCCCGTCACCCCATCCTCGTTGACGAACGAGGTCCCCGACCCCACCTCACAGCACACCATCGGTTTGCCGAACATCGCGGCTTCGACCAGCACCATCCCGAACGCTTCGGAGCGCAAATGCGAGGGCAGCACCATCGCGCGACAGCCCTCGAGCAGCGCAACCTTTTCCTCATGCGTGACCTGCCCGGCAAACACGACGTTGGTCGCGCCATGCTGCCGCGCCAAGGCGGCGAGCCGCTCGCGCTCCGGCCCCGAGCCAGCGATGACGATTTTCGCCTGCACCTGCCGGGCGGCCTCGACGAGCGTATGCAGTCCCTTGTAGTAGCGCAACACGCCGAGCGCCAGAAAATACGGCTCGCCCGCCGCCAGGCCGAGCCGGCTCTCGAGCTTGCGCTGCGCATCGAGCGGCTGCGGCTCGTCGCGATAGTCAATGATGCCGAGCGGAATCGTCTTCAAACGCTCCTTCGACACGCACGCGGCAAGCGTCTCACTGGTCCGCGCATAGGCGGCCGACGTCGCGACCACCGCGGACATGCTGCGCAGCGTGCGCCGCATCAGCGGTCCATAGACGGCGCCGAGCAGCTTCTGCCGCACGATGTCGGAGTGGTAAGTCATCACCGTCGGTTTGCTGGTGCGTCCGAGCAGATGCAATACGTCGGCGAACGGCCACGGAAAGTGGAAATGCACGACGTCGGCCCAGTCGGCCAGCTCGCGATACCTGATCACCGAGCACGGCCCGCCGAGATCGCACGATGCCGGCGCCGCCCACGATTTCTCGCGGATCACCTGCCCTTCCGGGCGTTCGACGACGGTCGGCGTCGGGCTCGGCGACAGCGTCAGAATGCGCGGTTCGACGCCGCGCTCGCGCGTCGCTAGCGCAATCTGGCGGATCGCTTCCTGCAGGCCGCCGGGCGGGTCCGGGAAGTACGTGCGGTACACATGAACGACCCTCACGTGCGCACCTCAGCGCCGTGTGGCCGCGCGCCGCCGCCGCCCGCCTGCGGGAAGTGGAAGGTGATCGCCAGCATCTTGTCCAGCCGCGCTTCCCACGTGTTCTCGCCAACCGCCGCGCGCGCTTCCTCCACGCTCAGCTTGCCGCGTGCAAGCTGTTTCTCGATCGCCGCGATGAACGCGTCGGCATCGCTGCCCACTTCGAGCCCCGCGCGCGGTTCCTTCGCGAAATCGAGCGGCGTCGATACGACCGGCAGACCGGCCGCGAGATATTCGTAGAACTTCATCGGAAACATCGAGTGCGTGTATTCGTTGATCAGCGTCGGCAACACACCGACCCGCATGCCGCGCAAATACTGCGGCAGCACGCGATACGGCCGGTAGCCGAGCAGATGCACGTTCGGCAGACGCTTGAGCTGCGCGAGCAGGTCGCTGCGCTGCCCTTCGCGCTCCTCGCCGATGATCACCCATTGCCACTGCGGCCGCGCCTGCGCGGTTTGCAGCAGCAACGGCAGATCGACCTTGAAGTCCGACAGCACGCCGTGATACACGAGCCGCGGCTCGTCGATCGCGGCGAGCTCGGCGGGCAGTGGGCCGTCCGCGCACGCCGCGCCGAAGTGCGCTTCATCGACGACGTTGCCGAAGAAATGCGTATTGGGGTTAAACGGCAGGCACACGTCCTTCAGCGACTGCGCAGTCGTGAATACCGCCTCGCAGCGCCCGAGCAGGTCCTGCTGGGCATTGCGGAACGCGTCGACGTCGACGCCCGGAATCGCCGCAATATCGTCGACGCAGTGGTAGACCAGGGTCCCGCGCGGCAGCGTCGCGATCGCATCGAGCATGTACGGGTGGTACGTCCACACGACCGGCTTGACGTAGCGATGCGACCTCGCGAAGCGGTTCACCGAAAAACGCAGCATCGCCTGATTCAGCGAGCGCACGAACGGCAGATGATGCCCGGCCGGCACCATCAGCGGCGACAGCACCCAGATGTTGTCGGCGCGGCGCGGCGGGCCGAGCACGAGCGACTGCACGCCGCGCCACAGACGTCGCCACAGGCGCGACCAGTCGCGGCCGCTCGCCACTTTCGGCGAGCGGAAGCCAACGCTTTCCACATACAGAATCCGCCAGCCGCGCGCGGCGAGGATGCTCGCCGTGTGCTGCTTGTTGGTCCAGTACGGCTCGTCCCAGTCGGCGGTCGAAAACAGCACGCAGTCTTGCGGGGCAAGCACGGGGTTCGTGCCGTCAGCCAACGAACACCTCGACCGGTCGGCCGCGCAGGCTGTCAACGATGCGTCGTGAGGCCAGTCCGTCGCCGTACGGATTCGCGCGATCGCGCAGCGCCGCGCGCCGCGCGGGATCGTCGAGCCAGCCGATCACCGCGCTTTCGATGCTCGCCGCGCTCTGGCCCGCGAGCGTCGCGAAACCGGCGTCGACGCCTTCGCGGCGCTCGGTGTGATTGCGCATCACGACGACCGGCACGCCGAAGGTTGGCGCTTCTTCCTGGATGCCGCCCGAATCGCTGACCACGACGGCGCTGCCGCTGATCAGATAAAGGCTCGTCGGATAGTCGACCGGCTCGATCAGCGCGAGGTTCGGGATGCCGTCGAGCTCGCGATGCACGGGCCCGCGCACGGCCGGGTTCAGATGCACGGGGAACACCCAGCGGTAATCGCTATAGCGCTGACACAGGTCGCGCAGCACGCGGCAGATGTCCTGCAGCACGTCGCCGAAATTCTCGCGCCGATGGCACGTGACGAGCACGTGCTGCTGCTGCGCGCCATGCCATGCGGGCAGCGGACTCGCCGGCGGCGTGACGCTCCAGCTCGCGCGCACTTCGCCGATCGCATCGACGACCGTGTTGCCGGTCACGACGATCTTCTCTGGCGCGACGCCTTCGCTGAGCAGGCTGTCGCGCGCGCGCGAGGTCGGCGCGAAATGCAGCGTCGCGATGCGGCCGAGCAGGCTGCGGTTCGCTTCCTCGGGAAACGGACTCGCCAGATCGCCGGTGCGCAGCCCCGCCTCGACGTGGCCGACGCGGATGCCGCGCTGGAACGCCGCGAAGCCCGCACAGAACGCGGTCGTCGTGTCGCCCTGCACGATCACCCAATCGGGACGTGTTTCGTCGAGCGCGCGATCGAGCGCGGCGATCAGGCGCGACGCGAGCGCGTTCAGCGATTGACCCGGGTGCATCGTTTCGAGCGTGATGTCCGGTTCGATGCCGAAGAATTCGAGCGCCTGCGCAGCCATGTCCCTGTGCTGCCCGCTCGCGCAGACGATCGTGTCGAACTCGCTGCGCAGCGCTCGCACGAGCGGTGCGAGCTTGATGACCTCGGGCCGCGTGCCCATCACCACCATGACTTTCATTGCAGTGCTTTCCCCGTCTCGACCTTGGTATGAGCGCCCCGGAACTCGACGCCGAGCGCGAACGGCGTCGTGTCGGCGAAGGGCGTGACGACGCGAAAGGCGCCGTCGTGTTCGACGATCTGCGCGAGCGAGCGCAAGCGCAGGAAATCGAGCGCGGCTTCCTCGTGCAGGAACAGCGGCCGTTGGGCCTTGCCGCGCATGTAGGCGATCAACTGCTCGTGCGCGTCGATGCGCGCCGCCTCGTCGGACCAGCCGTACGCGTAGCGCTCGGAGAACGGATGGTCGAGATAGCCGAACAGCGTGTTGGTCGCGTACGCGGTGTCGAAGGCCTGCTTGAAGATCGCGAGCGGATCGCCCTCTTTCAGCATGCAGTCGCCGTGCAGCATGCACTGTTGGCTGTGACCGACGAAGCCCGCCGGCAAGCCGGCCAACGCGCCGCCGCGTGCGCTCAGAAACTCCGGATCGTTGCGGATGATGCCGCCGATGCAGCCCGCGTAGCCCGCGTCGATCAGGCCGCGCATCGCGTACGGCGGCGACTGGTGAAACGGCGACACCGCGTAGCGCACCGGCACGCCGGTCGCTCGTTCGAGCAGTTCGGCCGATTGCACGCCTTCCGCGATCGCGGTGTCGTAGCTGCCGCCCCAGTTCGGCGAGTGCGTCGCCGTGTGCGACAGCACCGCGCCCTGCTGCCGGTCGGCAAGCAGTTCGCGCAGGATGTCGTGCTGGCCGCCGCGTTGCAGGTTCTGCGTATGCACGGCGAGCGTGAACGGCACGCCGAGACGCCGGTACGCGTGCCACAACGGGCGCGCCGATTCGACGTCCTCGTCGCAATCGAGCCGCGACGTGATCGCCGCGTCGTAACCCCACGGGAGTTCGCTCAGCACCGGCTGACATGGCAGCGCATCAGCGCGGTAGCGCGACAGAAACTGCTCGACGAGGCGCCATTCGAACGAATCGCACGGGCCGACCGGCCGGTTGAACCACAGCACGGCCGATGCGCCCGCATCCCACAGCGCCGCGTACGCGAACTGTCGCTCGCCGTTCACGACGACCGCGGCCAGCTCCACTTCGGCCGGAACTTCGGGCGCCTGCGCGAGCGCCCAGATCGAGCCGTCGGCGCGAATCGCGCCGTAGCCGAGGTTGTTCCATTCGTCGGTGAAATCGAAGCGCTCGAACGGGCGATGCCATGGCGCGCCGCCGAGTGTCTGCGCGAGCGCGCCGTAGCGCACCGCCGCCGCGCTTTCGCGCGACTCGCCCGAAGGCGCCGTTGCACTGCGGCTCGCTTGCGAGAGGTCGGCGGGCAACGCCGCGGGCCGATAACGCAGATAGTCCGCGAGCGCGATCGGCATATGGCCGAACACGATCAGCTTGCGCGGCCGCGCCTGCACGAACGCGATCAGGTCGGCGCTCCACGCATCGGGCGCGTCGACCGCGACCACGACGTCGGGCGCGCTCTCGTGCAGCATGTTGCGCGCGATCGCCTGGGCCTGGGTCGCGCTGACCGAGCGCCGCAGCGCCGCCAGCACGTATTGGCCAGCGTCGGCGCGGGCGTCGGGATACGCGACGCCGATCATGCGCTCACCACGTGACGGAATTTGGCGCGACTGCCCACGCGCACGAAATCGTCGTGGCCGACGTAGGCGATCGTGAACGCGTCCTGCCAGAAGTGGCGCAGCTTCGCGGTGGTGTCCTCCGCGTTCGCGTGCGGTTCGAGCACGATGCGCAAAGTGGGCGGCGCCGTGCGCAGATCGATCTGGAATTCCTGGATGCCGCCGACGCGGTGATCGAGCATGTCCTGGATGTGGTGCGTCGGATGCGCGACGCCGTTGATCGGCACGACGTCGTGAATCCGGCCGACCACGTCGGTCAGGAAGAAGCCCTTCTCCGTCTCCTGCACGCGCGCGAGGTCGCCGGTCGTGTAGCGGATCAACGGCATCAGCCGGTTGCGGAACCCGGTGAACACGAGCTCGTGCGCGCCGTCGGGGTTGTCCGGCGCGACGCGGCTTTCCGGCCAGCCTTCCGATTCGAGGATCTGGAAGCCGCCTTCGTGACCGTCGAGCTCATAGGCCATCACACCGAGCTCGGCGAGGCCGTAGCGGTCGATCACGCGGCAGCGCAACGCCTTCGCGATCATCTCGCGCGCATGCGGCTCGAGCAGCTCGCCGCTCGACTCGAACACCTGGAACGCGTTGCCGCCGCCGTACTTGCGCTCGACATAGCAGGCGAGCGCGTACATCGTCGACGGATGCGAGTGCGCGAGATACGGGCGGCGGCGCTTCAGCGTGCGCCACATTTCCTCGAGGCCGTGATCGTCGATGCGGTCGAAGAAGACATTGCTGCGATTCATCGCGAAGCATTTGAAGTCTTCGCGCGACGGCCACTCGGGCACGAGCTGATCCGGGAAACGGCACGCGAAGTGCAACTCCGAGCGATGGCGCAGCTTGCCGATCCGCTCGCGGCAATAGTTGGTGACCGCCGACGAATAATCGGCGCCTTCCTGGTCGTAGTAAATCGTCGTGGAGAGGCCGGTCGAGCCGCCAGTCTTGCACGCGTGGTGCTTGCCAGCCTCGAGCGGTCCCGACAGGAGACGCGGACCCTGCTCGCGGATGATGTCCTTGGTCAGATACGGCAGTTCTTCGAGGTAGCGCGGGTCGTTCCTGACCTTGGCGGGATCGAACTGCTTCGCCTGGAACAGGTCGCGATAGTAAGGCACCTTCGCGCCGGCGAATTCGAGCGTGGCGACGAGCCGTTCGAGCGCGATGCGGCGGCGATGCGGCATCGGCAGCGAATAGTGCTCGCGCAGCTCGCGGATTTTCGGGCGCACGTTGCGCTTTTCGGCGTTCTCCGCAATCGGATACGCGATATAGCCGCCCGCGAAACCCTTCAGCGTGCGAAACGGCTGACGCACCAGCAGGGATTCGGAGTAGCGCAGAAATGGGTGATTAGCTCGCATCAAATTCGAACCTTGTTACGCCTCGGGATTGGCCACGAGGGTGTTGCTGAACTGCGGGACTGGCTTGCGCCGGGGCGCGGTTTAGCCGATGAGCCGATGGATTTGCCTGCCGCCGTCGCGCTCGCAGCTCGCGCGTCGGCGCACATGCGGCAGGCTCAGCATGCGCCGCGCAGCTCGCGCGCCGGCGTGCTCAGTGCGGCAACTGCGCGGTGTGGCTGATGAGCGGCTCGTCGGATTTTTCCGACGGCAGCACGGGTTCGTCGGCGACCATCTTGCCGTGCTCCATCGAGATCTTGCGGCTGCACACGCGCGCGACCAGCGACGGATCGTGCGACGCCACCACCAGCAGCGCCGCCTTGCCGACGAGACCTTCCAGACGCTCGGCCGCCTTCACGCTGAACTCGGCGTCGCCGACGCTCAGCCATTCGTCCATGATCAGGATGTCGGCTTCGACGCTCGTCGAGATCGCGAACGCGAGGCGCAGCATCATCCCGCTCGAATAGGTGCGCACCGGCAGATTCAGGTAATCGCCCAGTTCGCTGAAGTCGGCGATCTCGTCGATCTTGCTGCGGATGCGCGCGGGCTTCAGCCCGTCGAGAATGCCGCGCAGATAGATGTTTTCGAAGCCGGTCGCGTCGGGGTCGAGGCCCATCGACACGTCGAGCAGCGACGCGATCTTGCCCCGCACCTTCAGCTCGCCGCGCACCGGCGCATAGACGCCCGACAGCGTGCGCAACAGCGTCGTCTTGCCCGAGCCGTTGTGGCCGATCAGGCCGACGCGCTCGCCTTCGCTGAAGGTGAAGCTCAGGTCGTCGATCGCGCGGACGATCGCATGGCGACCCGCGTCCTGGCCGATCCGGCCGCCCGTCGTCAAATTGAGCACCGCCTTTTTCAGCGAGCGATGCGAGTTCTCGTAAATCGGAAATTCGACGGAGATGTTACGAGCGACAATCGATGAAGAACTCACAATATCAAAGCCAGTAAGGAACGCGATTACGGAAACGCTTCATCAGGATCTGCGCGAACGCAAAGCCGACGATCAGGAGACCAATCGACCACGCCCACGACTCCCAGTGGGTCGGGCGGCCGGTGAGCGGCGCGCGCACCGTTTCGATCAGGTGATAGAGCGGGTTGTATTCGGCGACCCACGCGCGGTCCTTCAGGATTTCCGGCGACCACATGACCGGCGTGAAGAAGAACACGACCTGGATCAGGTTCGTGACGATCGGCGGAATGTCGCGAAAGCGTGCGCACAGCACGCCGAGCGTGACGCCGAGCCACACGCCGTGCAGCAGCAGGATCACGAGCGCGAACGGCACCAGCACGATTTCCCAGCCCTGCCAGTGACCGAACACGAACAGCAGCACGACGACGACCGGCAGGCTATGCAGCAGGATCACGAAGTTGCGCCACGCGATGCGGCACACGTGCACGGTGAGCGGCAACCTTATCTGCTTGATCAGATAGGCCGAGCCGATAAAGGCCATGCAGCCCTCGTTGGCAACCGACGCCAGATACGCCCACACGACGAGACCCACCGCCAGATACGGCAGATAGTCGGAGAGTTGCTGGTGCAGCAGCGTCGAGTACAACGCGCCGAGCACGACCACCATGATGACCGTGCTGAGCGTGAACCAGAACGGCCCGAGCACCGAGCGGCGATAACGCTGCCGGATGTCGTGCCAGCCGAGCGTGCCCCAGACCCGCACCGCTTTCATGCCGACCAGCAGGTCGTCGCGCTCGTTGTGACGTGTCAGGTCTTCCGAGTCGTTGGTAAAACTGATATCCATCTCAAGTACGTCCGTAAATGTCTTCGAAGCGAACGATATCGTCTTCGCCCAGATATTCGCCGCTTTGCACTTCGATCATCACGAGCTCGACGACGCCCGGATTTTCGAGGCGATGTTTGTGACCCGCCGGGATATAGGTCGACTCGTTGGTCGACACGAAGAACTCTTTTTCGCCGTTGACGACCTTCGCCATGCCGCTCACCACGACCCAATGCTCGTTGCGGTGATGATGCATCTGCAGGCTCAGGCTCGCGCCCGGCTTCACCTCGATGCGCTTGATCTTGAAGCGCGGCCCCTCTTCGAGCACCGAGTACGTGCCCCACGGCCGATGCACGGTGCGATGCACCTTGTACGTCTCATGGCCGCGCGACTTCAGCTCCGCGAAAATCTGCTTCACGTCCTGCGCGCGATCCCGGTGCGCGACGAGCAATGCATCGGGCGTGTCGATCACGATCAGGTTGTCGACGCCGACCGCGCCGATCAGGCGCCCGTCGCTGCGCAGATACGAGTTCTTCACGTCGACGAGCAGCGCCTCGCCTTCGACGCGGTTGCCGCTCGCATCGGCCGGCGACAGGTCGGACAGCGCGGTCCACGAGCCGACGTCGGTCCAGCCGAGGTTGCAGCACACGACCGCCGCGTGCTCGCACTTCTCCATTACCGCGTAGTCGAACGACAGCTCCGGCACCGCGCCGAAGCAGCCCGGCTCGAGACGCACCTGCGCGCCGCTCTTGCCTTCGGCGGACGGCGACTTGTCCATGCATTCGGCCGCGGCATCGAGAATGTCGGGACAATGCTCGCGCATTTCCTTCAGGATCGTGCCCGCGGTGAAGCAGAACATGCCCGAGTTCCACACGAACTTGCCCGACGCCAGATACTCGCGGGCCTTCTCCAGTGACGGCTTCTCGACGAAGCGCACGACCCGCTCGCCATCGGCTTCGATATAGCCGTAGCCGGTTTCGGGCGTATCCGGATGCATGCCGAAGGTGACCACGTTGCCGGCCTGCGCAAGCGTCTGCGCACGCGCGACCGCCGCGGCGAACGCGGTTTGATCCGCGATCAGGTGATCCGCGGCGAGCACCAGCATCACGGTGTCTGCGCCATGCGCCTTCGCCGTGTGCAAGGCCGCCGTGGCAACCGCCGCGGCCGTGTTGCGGCCGAACGGTTCGAGAATGAACGAGGTCGCGACGTTCTTGCCGTTCACCTCGCGGAAATCGTCTTCGGTCTTGAAGAACAACTCACGGTTGGTTACCGTGAGCACTTCCTTCACGCCGGGCAACGCGACCGCGCGCAGGAACGCTTTCTGCAGCAGGCTTTCGCCGTCCGCGAGACGGATGAACGGCTTCGGGTGCGATTCCCGCGAGACCGGCCAGAGCCGCGATCCCGCTCCGCCGCACAGAATGATCGGTAACAAACTCACAGCTCCCTCTCGATACCGTATTTTTTACGTGGCCATACTGGCTTGCGCGCGGTTGATGCACACGTTTGCAATCTACTGCGCATAGAACGTTAAATCCGCGCCTGGAACGCCCTCGCGTCGAGCGACATTCTACCGCCGCACCCTTTCACCATTGTCAGGAACAATCGTTTCGATCGGTCCCGGTCCACGACGGCATCATGGCGAGCGGCGTGCGCGGCAGGACGTCCGATGCGAGTGTTTCTTTCGCCGCACAGGCGCTCGCGAGTCCTGCGTCGAAACCGCGACTCAGGTGCGCGCCGCCGGCGACTTTGGAAAACCGTCCGTCAGACACAGCTTCAACGCGTCGCGCCAATGCGGCGCGGCGAGCCCGAACACGCGCGCCAGCTTGTCGTTCGACATTCTGGAATTGGCTGGGCGCTTCGCGGGCGTCGGGTAATCCGCGGCCGGAATCGGCAGCGTGTTCGGCCTGTTCGGCAAATCCGCGAGTTCAAAGATCGCCGACGCGAAACCGTGCCACGACGTCGAGTCGCCCGCGCACAGGTGATAGATGCCCGAACGCTCGTCCCACCACTTCGCGCCGTCTTCGGCGGCGAAGGACTGCGCGCACAGATGCGCGCTCAGCGTCGCGATCGTGTTGCACCAGGTGGGCGCGCCGAACTGGTCGGCCACCACCTTCAGCTCCGGACGATCGGCGCCGAGCCGCAACATCGTCAGCAGAAAGTTCTTGCCGCGCGTGCCGTACACCCAGCTCGTGCGCAACACGAGGTGATTCACGCCGCTCGCCGCGATTGCCTGCTCGCCCGCGAGCTTGCTGCGGCCGTAGACGTTCTGCGGATCGGTTGGATCGTCTTCGACGTACGCGCCTTCTTTCGTGCCGTTGAACACGTAGTCGGTCGAATAGTGGATCAGCGCGGCGCCGAGCTTTTTCGCTTCCTCGGCGAGCACGCCCGGTGCTTCGCCGTTGATGCGCATTGCCAGGTCGCGTTCTTCTTCGGCCTTGTCCACCGCCGTATAAGCGGCCGGATTGACGATCAGCGCGGGGCGCAGGTCGCGCACCACCGCGCGAATCTGATCGAGGTTCGACAGATCGAGCCGCGAGCGGCCGACCGCGACCACGTTGCCGAGCCCTTGCAGCGTGCGCGCGAGCTCATAGCCGACCTGGCCATTTACGCCGGTGACGAGAATCGTCCGTTTCACGTCGTGTGCGCTCATGCGATCCCCTTATGCGTAGACTTCGGCGTCGGCGAGACGCTTGCCCGCCGCATCCTTGGCCGCGAGCAGCGGCTCGAAGTCGACCGGCCATTCGATCCCGATCGCCGGATCGTTCCACACGATGCTGCGCTCGTGCTCGGGGAACCAATAATCCGTGGTCTTGTAGAGGAACTGCGCGGACTCCGACAGCACGACGAAGCCGTGCGCGAAACCGGGCGGCACCCACAGCTGCCGATGGTTCTCGACCGACAGCGTCACGCCGACCCACTTGCCGAAGTTCGGCGAGCTCTTGCGGATGTCGACGGCGACGTCGAACACCTCGCCCTCGACCACGCGCACGAGCTTGCCCTGCGCATGCTGGATCTGATAGTGCAGACCGCGCAGCACGCCTCTCGCCGAACGCGAATGATTGTCCTGCACGAACTCGACGCCCGGCTCGACCTTCTCGGCGAATTCGAGCGCATTGAAGCTTTCGAAAAAGAAGCCGCGCGCATCGCCGAACACCTTCGGCTCGATGAGCTTGACTTCGGGCAGCGAGGTTGCGGTTACCTGGATGGCCATGCGACGTGATCCGTGAGAATGTTTTGCAGGTATTGCCCGTAGGCATTTTTCGCGAGCGGTTTGGCGAGCGCGAGCAACTGCTCGCCGTCGATCCACTGCCGCCGGTACGCGATCTCTTCCGGACACGCGACCACCAGACCCTGGCGCTTTTGCAGCGTTGCGATGAAGGTCGCGGCTTCGATCAACGAATCGTGCGTGCCGGTGTCGAGCCACGCATAACCGCGGCCCATGATCTCGACGTTGAGCGCCGCGTTCGCGAGGTAGCGCGAGTTCACGTCGGTGATCTCGAGCTCGCCGCGCGGCGACGGCTTGATGTCCGCGGCGATATCGCAGACCTGCTTGTCGTAGAAGTACAGACCCGTGACCGCGTAGTTCGAACGCGGTTTGGCCGGCTTCTCTTCGATCGACAACGCGCGGAACTGCTTGTCGAATTCGACCACGCCGTAGCGTTCCGGGTCCTGCACGTGATACGCGAACACGGTGGCGCCGTCGGTCTGATCGTCGGCGCGTTCGAGTTGCTTCGCGAGATCGTGGCCGTAGAAGATGTTGTCGCCGAGAATCAACGCCGACGGATCATTGTTCACGAACTCGCGGCCGATGATGAAGGCCTGCGCGAGTCCATCCGGCGACGGCTGCACCGCGTACTGGATGTTCATGCCCCACTGGCTGCCGTCACCGAGCATCGCCTCGAAGCGCGGCGTGTCCTGCGGCGTGGAGATGATCAGCACGTCGCGGATACCCGCCACCATCAGCGTGGACAGCGGGTAGTAGATCATCGGCTTGTCGTACACCGGCAGCAGCTGCTTGGAGACGACGTGCGTGATCGGATACAGGCGGGTGCCCGAGCCGCCCGCGAGAATAATGCCTTTGCGCGCCATTGCCGTGCCTTTACGCGCGCTGCGCGTAGTTGGTCTCGACCCACTTCCGGTATTCGCCCGAAGCGACTTCGTCGACCCATTGCTGGTTGTCGAGATACCACTGGACCGTTTTGGCGAGCCCCGTCTCGAACGTTTCCGCCGGCTTCCAGCCGAGTTCGCGCTCGAGCTTGCGGGCGTCGATCGCGTAACGGCGGTCGTGACCCGGACGATCTTTCACATAGGTGATCTGGTCGCGATACGAGCCGGCCGCCTTCGGGCGCTGCTGGTCGAGCAGGTCGCACAGCGTGTGCACGACCTCGAGATTCTTCTTCTCGTTCCAGCCGCCGACGTTGTACGTCTCGCCCGGCGTGCCCCGCGCGAGCACTTCACGGATCGCGCTGCAGTGGTCGCCGACGTACAGCCAGTCGCGCACGTTCTGCCCGTCGCCATACACGGGCAGCGGCTTGCCGCCGAGCGCGTTGGCGATCATCAGCGGAATCAGCTTTTCGGGGAACTGGTACGGGCCGTAGTTGTTCGAGCAGTTGGTGGTCAGCACCGGCAGGCCGTACGTGTGGTGGTAGGCGCGCACGAGGTGATCCGAACCGGCCTTGGTCGCCGAATAGGGGCTATTCGGCGCATAAGGCGTAGTTTCGGAGAACTGCGGATCGGTTGCCGACAGCGAGCCGAACACTTCGTCGGTTGACACGTGCAGGAAGCGAAACGCGGCGCGCTCCGCAACGCCCAGCGTGTTCCAGTAGCTGCGCGTCGCTTCGAGCAGCGTGAAGGTGCCGACGACGTTGGTTTGCACGAAATCGGCCGGACCGTGGATCGAGCGATCCACATGGCTCTCGGCCGCGAAATGCAGCACGGCGCGCGGCTTGTGCTCGGCCAATAGCGTATCGAGCGCGGCGCGATCGCAAATGTCGACGCGCGCGAAAATGTGTTTGGGATTGCCCTGTAGCGACTTCAGCGTGCCCAGGTTGCCGGCGTAGGTCAGTTTGTCTACGTTGAGCACCGCTTCGTCCGACGCATTCAGCCAGTCGAGCACGAAATTAGCGCCGATAAAGCCGGCA
Source organism: Paraburkholderia sp. UCT2 (assembly GCF_014397665.1). NCBI lineage: Bacteria > Pseudomonadati > Pseudomonadota > Betaproteobacteria > Burkholderiales > Burkholderiaceae > Paraburkholderia > Paraburkholderia sp. UCT2. The sequence goes on along the minus strand of NZ_VZQO01000005.1, from coordinate 37,651 downwards.
CCGCCCGTTACCAGGATCATGTAATTCCCTTGTCGATGTTAGTGACAGACGGCGAAGAGCTTGCGACCTGTTCACCCCGCGTGGTGTCCGTTTCTCTGGTCGTCCGTCGCGTTCCCCGGAGAGTGCACACTCAGACGCCAATTTTATGAACCCCCAATTATAAAGCCGCCCAGTGCAAAAACTAGAACCCTAACAACTTGAAACAGCTTGACAGAATTCGTTGCCGTTGGTCTGTGAAAAGGAGCTTTTCGGTGCGATTACGCGCATTTTGGCGCCTGTCATGATGTGCGCCACATACTGTGCGGCGCGGCACGGAAAGAGTGGGAAACGAAGAAGAACGGCGAAAGCGTCATGAAAGGCCGCAAACGCGGCCCTTCGGTGCAGACCGTCAGGCGGTTGCTCGCGCGAGCGCGCTCAGGCCGCGAGCATCCAGCGCAGCGTATCGATGAAAGGGATCGACTCGACCGCCGGCACCAGCGAGTGCAATTTGGCGGGCGAACCGGCAAGCATCTTGACGTCCGTTTGGCGGACAAAGGCGGGATTGACCTGGACTTCGATGTCGTGACCGGTGAGTTCGCTCGCGGTCGTGAGGATTTCACGCAACGAATACGGCGTGCCGGTGCAGACGTTGACGATTTCGGCGGCGACATTGGAGTCGAGCAACGCCTCGTACGCGCTCGCCACATAACGCACGTCAGAGAAGTCGCGCGCGATGTCGATATTGCCGAGTTCGATCGATGCCGCGCGCCGCGCGAAGTGGCTGACGATCTTCGGCACGAGGAAGTTCACCGCCTGGCCGCGGCCGGTGTAGTTGAACGGCCGCACGATCAGGATCGGCAGGCGGTCGAACCATGTGCGCACCAGCGCTTCCATGGCCGCTTTGCTGGCCGCGTAATGATTGACCGGCATAAGCGGGAAGCTCTCGTCGATCGCGGCGCTGCTGACGTTGCCGTACACGTTCGCGCTGCTTGCGATCAGCAGCTTGCGCGGCACATGGCCAATCGCGACACAGGCTTCGAGCAGGTTCTGCGTGCCGATCACGTTGACGCGATAAAAGTCGAGCGGATCGTTGTGCCCCACGAAGCTGATCGCGGCCAGATGCACGATGAAATCGGGCCGCACGGTTTCGAGCACGCGCCGGCAGTCTTCCGGTGAGGTGATGTCGAGTTTGACGCGTGCCAGCGTGTCGGGCTCGTCGCGGCCGGACACCGCTTCGATCACGGTATGGCCGCGCCCGGTCAGCTTCTCGACCAGATAGCGGCCGGTAAAACCGTTCGCACCGGTGACGAGCGTGCGAAATGATTGCTTCACCGCGGAAGACGACATGCTGGCTTCGTTCACGAGAGAGTCATCCTGTTGTTGTATTGGAATCGCGCGCGGTCCATGCGTGGTTGCCGCGGTGCCGTGTTACGGCGGTTTTCCACCCGCGTCCCGCAACGTGATCGCGCGATACCCGAACCCCAAACGGGCTATTATGTCACGCTATCTTGCTGCTCTGCCCTGCGTGGCACGCGTCGTGCAGCACCGCGCGTATCGAATCGCCTTGATTTCCTCGATGACACCCCTCAACGCTTCCAGTACCTCCGCTCCCCTCGTCCCTCTTGCTTTCGGCGATCTGCAAGGCTGCCGCGCGCCGTTTCGGCAACTGCTGGCCAAAGCCGCGCCGCCGGACGGCACACCGCTGTGGTTCGCCGGCGATCTGATCAACCGCGGCCCCGACTCGCTCGACACCTTGCGCGACGTGATCGCGTTCGGCGAGCGCGCGGTGCCGGTGCTCGGCAATCACGATCTGCATCTGCTGTCGGTGTCGGCGGGGATTCGCAAGTCGAAGAAAGGCGACACGATCGAAGAGATCCTCGCCGCGCCCGATGCCGCCGATCTGCTCGAGTGGATACGCCACCGCCCGCTCGCGCATTTCGACAACGGCATGCTGATGGTGCATGCGGGCGTGCTGCCGCAATGGGATGCGACGCTGACGCTCGAACTCGCCGACGAGTTGCAACGCGCGCTGCGTGCGCCGAACTGGAAAGAGACGCTGGCCGGCTTGTACGGCAATGAACCGAACCGCTGGAAGCCGGGCCTGAAGGGTATCGAGCGTCTGCGCGTCACGTGCAGCGCGTTGACGCGCATGCGCTTTTGCAGCGCCGATGGCGTGATGGATTTCAGCAGCAGCGGCACGCTCGCATCCACGCCGAGCGGCTGCATGCCGTGGTTCGACGTGCCGTCGCGCCAGACCGCCGACGTGACCGTCGTGTTCGGACATTGGGCCGCGCTCGGCCTGATGTTGCGCGACAACCTGATCGGCCTCGACTCGGGTTGCGTGTGGGGGCAGAAGCTGTCGGCGGTACGGCTCGCGAAAATCCCGGCTGAGCGGACGTTGACGCAAGTCGATTGCGATTCGCGCGGCGTGCCGCGCGGGGGCAACTAAACAGAAGACGGCGACGCTGCCCGGCAGCGCCGCCGCTTAGACCGAGCGGCGCGGCTGATCGACGGGCTCGATCAGCGTTTCCGCCGTCTCAGCGGCGTCGCTCGACGACGCAGCATCTACGACGTCGCCCTCTTGCGCGACCGTCCCCGCCACTGCGTTGCCGGCCTGCATGTCCCGCAACGCGTTCGCCACCACCTGCTGAGCCTGCGCCGCAAGCACCCGCCGGTCCGCGTCCGGCGCGAGCGGTGCGCCAACATATACGTGGGCGGTCAGCGGACCGCCACGCAACAGCATGTCGAGCGAGTCGGACAACGACACGTCGTCGATATATGCGGGTGCCGTCGACTGCCGGCCCTGCGCGTCCTCGTACATGATGCACAGCGGCTGCACCGGCACACCGGCCGACACCGCGGCCTGGAACATGTTCGCGTGAAACGGCAGCAACTCGAGCCCGTTCGACGTCGTGCCTTCGGGGAACACGCACATCAGTTCACCCGCGCTGAGCCGTGCGGCGAGTTCGTGCATGATGCGCTTCGCGTCACTGCGCTTCTCGCGCTGGATGAACACCGTATCGAGCTGCTGTGCGAGCCATCCGACCACCGGCCATTGCCGGATCTCCGCCTTCGAGACGAACGGCGTCGGCCGCCACGCGTTGATTACGTAGATGTCGATCCACGAGATGTGATTGGCGACGACGAGCACGCCACGATCGAGCCGCACCGCGTCGTTATGCACGACGAGGCGCATGCCGCACAGCCGCAGCATCTTCAGCGACCACGCGCGATTGAGCGCGTGACGCCGCTCGGCGCTCGCGTTCGGAAAGCGCGTCGCGACGGTCCACATGCCGTGCAGCAGATGCGTGATGAGACGGACCTTGCGTAACGCGAGCTTCATGGCCGGAGCTTTCCTTGACTGGACCGAAACGATACCGCTCAGCGCTGTTCGTAGGCGAGCTGACCGGACACGACGGTCGCGCGCACCTGTGCCGGCAGCTCGTAGCCGAGGAACGGCGTGTTGTGCCCCTGGCTCTTCAGCGCACGCGGCTCGACGCGCCAGTGAGCGTGACGGTCGAACACGCAGAGATCGGCCACCGCGCCGAGCGCGATGCGGCCAGCCGCTTCGAGGCCGAGCACCTGCGCCGGCGCCGCGGTGATGCGATTGAGCGCGCTCGCGAGCGGCACGCCCGCTTCGTCGGCCCACTTCACCGTCAGCGACAGGAACAATTCGAGGCCGGTTGCGCCCGGCGTCGCTTCGGCGAACGGCAGCAGCTTTTCGTCGTCGTCGACCGGCGTGTGCGCGGAGCAGATCGCATCGATCGTACCGTCGACGAGGCCCGCGCGGATCGCTTCGCGATCGCGCTGCTGGCGCAGCGGCGGATCGAGCCGGAACTGCGCGTCAAAGTAACCGATGTCGAGGTCGATCAGATGCACGTGGTTCACGGTGACGTCGCACGACACCGGCAGGCCCTCGCCCTTCGCCGCGCGCACGAGCGCCACGCCCGCCGCCGACGACACATGCGACACATGCACGCGCGCGCCGGTTACGCGCACGAGTTCAAAGATCGTATGCAGCGCGATCGTTTCGGCCGCCACCGGGACACCCGACAGCCCGAGCCGCGACGCCAGCGCGCCGCTCGCGGCGACGCCGCCCTTGCCCAGATACGCATCGACGGGACGCAGCCACACGGTGAAATCATAGGTCTTCGCGTATTGCAGCGCGCGCATCAGCACCTGGGTATCGACGATCGGCGTGTCGGCCTGCGAGAAGCCGACGCAGCCCGCCTCGGTGAGCTGGACCATCTCGGTGATGACCTGCCCCTTGAGACCGACCGTCAGCGCGCCGAGCGGATACACGTGCGCCTTGTTCTGATTGCGCGCGCGGAACTTCAGCATTTCGACGAGGCCCGGTTCGTCGAGCGTCGGATCGGTGTCCGGCGGACATACGAGGCTCGTCACGCCGCCCGCGAGCGCCGCGGCCATTTCCGAGCCTAGCGTCGCCTTGTGCTCGTACCCCGGCTCGCGCAAACGCGCGCACAGGTCGACGAGACCCGGCGCGATCGACAGACCGCGCGCGTCGAGCGTACGCTCCGCCTGGAAGCCGGCCGGCGCGTTGCCCAAGGCGGCGATCTTGCCCGCCTCGATAAAGATGTCCTGCTGCTGTTCGGTGCCCGCTGCCGGATCGATCAGCGTGCCGCCTTGAATATGAATCTTCATGCGCTGCCTTTGTTAAACCTGTGGTTCAGCCTATCGTTCGGCTTCCCGATCAGTCGTTGCTTAGTCGTTATTGCCCGCGACGATCCCCATCACCGCCATGCGCACCGCGATACCGAACGTGACCTGATTCAGGATCACCGATTGCGGGCCGTCCGCGACCTGCGAGTCGATCTCGACGCCGCGGTTCATCGGGCCGGGGTGCATCACGATCGCATCGGGGGCGGCGAGCGCGAGACGCTCGGGCGTGAGCCCCCAGCTCTTGAAGTACTCCTGCGACGACGGCAGCAGCGCGCCGCTCATGCGTTCATTCTGCAGGCGCAGCATGATGATCACGTCGACATCCTTGAGACCTTCGTCGAGGTTGTGGAACACGCGCACGCCCATCTGTTCGAGGCCGCCCGGCAGCAGCGTGCGCGGACCGATCGCGCGCACTTCGGGCACGCCGAGCGTGGTCAGCGCATGAATGTCCGAGCGCGCGACGCGCGAATGCAGGATGTCGCCGACGATCGCCACGCGCAGCTTCGTGAAGTCCTTCTTGTAGTGGCGGATCGTGTACATGTCGAGCAGACCCTGCGTCGGGTGCGCGTGACGGCCGTCGCCGGCGTTGATCACGTGCACGTGCGGCGCGCAGTGCTGCGCGATCAGGAACGGCGCGCCGCTCGACGCATGACGCACGACGAACAGATCCGCGTGCATCGCCGACAGGTTGTTGATCGTGTCGAGCAGCGATTCGCCCTTGCTGGTCGACGACGCGTTGATGTTCAGATTCAGCACGTCGGCCGACAGCCGCGTGGCCGCGATCTCGAACGTGGTACGCGTGCGCGTCGAGTTTTCGAAGAACAGGTTGAACACCGACTTGCCGCGCAACAGCGGCACCTTCTTCACTTCGCGATCGGTCACGCTGACGAACTGATCGGCGGTCTCGAGAATGTGATTGACGATGGCCTTCGGCAGCCCCTCGATCGACAGCAGATGTTTGAGCTCGCCGCTCTTCGTGAGCTGCGGGTTGCCCTTCAGGAAGCCGTAGCGGAAGCGCTCGGATGCGCTAGCGGAGGAATCTTGCGGAGCCGGGGTGGCGGTGTTCATGATGTACCTGCTTCAAATACGGGCTTCAACGTGATCGAGGTCGCGTCGACACGCCGCTCACGCGCGTTTCAATCGACGCGTGCTTCAGTGTGAAAAGAAAACCGCTGGCCGCCCGCGCCGTCGTCTTCATGGGCCAGCACGAGCGTCGCGTTGGCCGGCACGTCGACCACGCCACCGACGAAGCGCGCCGCCACCGGCAACTCGCGTCCGCCCCGATCGGCGAGCACCGCGAGTTCGACCGATGCCGGCCGGCCATAGTCGTACAGCTCGTTGACCGCCGCGCGAATCGTGCGGCCGGTGTACAGCACGTCGTCGACCAGCACGATGCGGCGGCCGTCGACCGCGAACGGCAGCGAGGTCGGGCTCGCCTGCGCGTGCAGCCCCTTCTTCGCGTAGTCGTCGCGATGCAGCGCGACGTTCACCACGCCGAAGCTCGGCAGTTTCAGGTCGCGCGCGAGCCGCTCGGCGAGCCACGCGCCGCCGCTATGGATACCCGCCAGTACCGCCGCGTCGGCACCGGCTTGCGTGGCGGCGAGCTGGTCGCCGTACGCCGCTCGAATCTGGTCGAGCAACGCGCGATACAGCGCTTCGGCGTCAATGGAACTCATGATCGTCGGAAAGTCCGTCTAGATATTGCTGGAGGATGATGCTCGCGGCTTCGGCGTCGAGCATGTCGGCGCGGGCATTGCCGGCGCGGATTTCCGCCTCGGCCTCGACCGACGAGTAGCGCTCGTCGACCCACGTGACCGGCAGATTGAAGCGGCCGTTCAGCTGGTTGCCGAAGCGCTTCGCGAGTTGCGTGCGCTCGTGCGGTGTGCCGTCGGGGTGCATCGGCAGGCCGACCACCAGCGCATCGGGCTTCCATTCGGCGATCAGCTTGCCGAGCGCTTCGAAGCGGTACTCCCTGCTGCGGTTCTGCACGACGACGAGCGGCCGCGCGCGGCGCGTCAGCGAATTGCCGACTGCCACGCCGATGCGTTTCTCTCCGTAGTCGAACGCAAGCAGCGTCGCCTCACGTCCGGCCGGCAGATTCATGCGCGGCCCCTCATGCGTGCCCGGCCTCGCCCGACAGCATCGACAACGACACGCCGAGCAGCGCGAGCGCCGCTTCGAGACGATCTTCGGCGGGCACGTCGAAAACGATCTTCGGATCGGCCTCGACCGTGAGCCAGCCGTTCTTGGAGATTTCGTCTTCGAGCTGACCCGCGCCCCAGCCGGCGTGGCCGAGCGTCAGCAGGAAACGCTCCGGACCGTTGCCGCTCGCGACGGCCTCGAGCACGTCTTTCGACGTGGTCATTTCGAGCCCGCCCGGCACCGACATCGACGACGTGTATGCGCTGCCGCCTTTCGGGTCGTGCAGCACGAAGCCGCGCTCGGTCTGCACCGGGCCGCCGAAATACACGGGGACATGGAGAAGCGGTTCGATCTCGAGCTTCAGATCGATGCGATTGAAGAGCGCCTGCAGGTCGATATCGGTCGGCCGGTTGATCACGAGGCCGAGCGCGCCGCGCTCACTGTGATCGCAAAGGTAGACCACCGTTCCTGAAAACGTCGGATCGGCCATGTTCGGCATGGCGATCAGGAACTGGTTGGTCAGATTGATGCGATCGGTACTCTTGGACATAGTTCGGATTTTAGCAAAGACGATGCGCGATGGCGGGCTGCTTTGAGCATTGCAACCCGTTGGGTTGCACGCTACGCGACGCGCCATCGACGCCGGATCAAGTTGCACTCTATCACGCGAGCGACTTGCGCCATGCCGCGATCAGGCGCCGAAACACCGCGTAGAACGGCACGTTCGGCGCGCGTCGCGAAGTAGGCGGGATTGTGACTTGTCACAATGGGTTTCAGCGGGTTCGGCGCGCGTCGGTCGAAGCGTTGCGGACGCAATTCGCGCGCCACGTCGCGCGTTTGGTTCGACCCGGCTTGCGCTTCACGCGCCGCCCTGCTCGATCGCACGCGTGAGCGCGGCGAGCGCCGCCTGCGTGAAGCTGCCGCCCGCCGGCCCAACGCCCGCGGCGACCTTGTGCAGCGACGCACGCAAGGCCTCGGCGGCCTGCTCGAGCGTGTCGGCCGGCGGCGCGCCGACGATCACGTGCGCGCGCACCGCCGGCGTCGCGACGCCCGCATGCGCACGACGCCGCCATGCGAGACCGAGCGCGTCGGCGAGCAGCGCCACGTGACCGAGACCGAGCGCGCAGGCGGCCGAGCCAAGCCGGTAGGCGGCGTCGCCCGCCTGCAGCGCTTCGCTCGGGTCGGCTTTTTCCGGCTGATCGGCCGCGCGCGCATGGGCGGCCAGCGCCTCGATGGACGCGTCGGCGGTCTGCAGGAAGTCTTCGTACGCGTTCGCGTTGACGCTCAGCACGCCGAGATCGCGCGTGTGCGGCAGCGACTGCGCCTCGAGCGCGCCCGCCTCCCACAGCGCTTCCGACGACTGCGTGCCGGCGACGTGCCAGTCGACGGTCAAGCCATAGTCGTGCAGCACCTCGACCTGGTCGGCGTCTTGCGCGGCCGCGCCGAACAGCGCGTAGTCGCGCCACAGCAGCGCGAGCGTCGCGCGCACCAGCGAACGCGGCGCGCGCTCGATGCCGCGCGCGTGATCGGCGAGCGCCAGGTTGCAGCGCGCGTAGAAGCGCCGCGCCTCGATATCGCGGATTGCGTGGCCGCGCGCGCGCAGCGCCTTCGCGCAGGCGCGCGCGAGCCGCCAGAAGTCATACGGATCGGGGCCGGCGAGTTCGGTGAACACGGCGTCGAGCTCGTCGAGCGCGGCGTTCGTGACCGCAAGCGCCACCGCGCTGCCTGTGTCGGCCTGCGAGCGCAGCACCGGCAGCAACGCGCGCTCGTAGCGCGCCCGCTGATGGGCAAGCTGATCGGCCGATTGCGCGTGCAGCGAAGCCGGCGGCACTGGCCGCGCGCACAGCGCGAGGTCTTCGAACGCGACGGCGGAGCCCGGCGTGGGTTCGATGAGTTGCGCACACAGCTCGCGGTAGTGGTTGAACAGCATCGGCGAGCAACTGAGCTCGCGCAGATTGTGACGCTCGAGCGCCGCGCGAAAGTCGCGCAGCGCCGCGGCGAACACTGGCCGCGCGCTTTCCGCTTCGGCTGGCTCGCCGCTCGCGAGCGGCGAGAGCCGCACGAGGGCGTCGGTGAAACGCTGCGCGCTGAGCCAGCCCGCCGTGCGCAATGCATGCGACGCGCGCAGCAGCGCGGCACCGCTCTCGTCGCGCTGCTCGAACGCGAGCGACGCCTCGGCGAGCGCGAGTTCCGCAGGGCGGACCGCGCCGCCGCGCGGGTTCGGCAGTGCATCGATGGAAACGGGTGCTGCGGATCGAAGAGTCATGGGCAGGCGACACGAAGCTGACGGGGCCGTCGCTTCGCGCCGCATGCTGAGTGAGCGGCCACCGCGCGAACCGGCGACAGGACAATGACAGACTACCGTTGCGACACGACGCGACCGGCGATGTTCCGCGCCGGCGCGCTCAGACGGGCGCCGGGCGTGCCGGACGCATCAAGCGATTGCAGCAATTGCGCGGCGTATGACGCCGCTGACTTTTTGGGATCGAAGCTCAGGGTTCAGGTTCGGACCGAATCTCGGGACCCGGTTTGGGGGCCGAAGCTTCCGGCGTGTCGCACGAGCCCATCAAACCGCGACGCCGGAACAAATGATCAAGCGACGCGAACGACCGACCGGCTGACGCCGGCGGCTTGCCGAACTTCAGATCTGGACCATTTCGAAGTCTTCCTTGCGCGCTCCGCACTCCGGACACGTCCAGTTGATGGGCACGTCTTCCCAGCGCGTGCCCGGCGCAATGCCTTCGTCGGGCAAGCCGGCCTCTTCGTCGTAAATCCAGCCGCAAATCAGGCACATCCAGCTTTGATATTCCATTCTTTTGTCGCGTCGTTGAGTCCGTGGAAGCGGGAGCCATGATGGTACCGTGTTGCCGCCCCCATGCCTAGCAATCGAAAACTCGCAATCGTAGCGTGGACCGGGCTTCGGCGGTGCGCCCGCGCGCCGTGCGCACGACGCTCGCGGCGTCATGCCGCATGGCGGTGGGGACACCCGGCAGCGCGATAGAGGGCGCCCTCGGCAAGCTCGCGGCGCTAGCGTGGCAACCTCAAAGCATTCCCCGCCGGCCGCGCGTCAGCGGGCCGCGAGCCAGCCTCTGGCGATCCCCGCCGCGCGAAAAAACGCCCTCTCCACGGTTTAGGCCGCATAATTGAGCCAATTGCGCATTGCGCGCCGAAATCCTGCTTTCTTTATCCATTTTCATGCCCAGCGACACGCCTCCGATCGTCCTCACCTTCGGTCTCTCCGACCCCACCGGCGGCTCCGGCCTGCAGGCGGACCTGTTGACACTTGCCAGCATGGGCTGCCACGGCGTTTCCGTGCTCACGGGCTATACCGTGCGCGACTCGGCGAACTGCGACGAAGTCACCGGACTCGACCCGGACATCGTCGCGACGCAGGCGCGCATGCTGCTCGAGGACATGCCGATCGCCGCATTCAAGGTCGGCGCGTGCACGCGCGCCGAAGTGGTCAGCGCGATCGCGGAAGTTGTCGCCGACTACGACGACATCCCGCTGATCCTCGCCCCCGACTTCACGCTCGACGACGAACACGTGCTCGCCGCCGACGAACTGCGCGAAGCGATCGCCGATCTGCTCGCGCCGCAAACCACGCTGCTGGTCGCCGACTCGGCGACGCTGCTCGCGCTCGCGCAGCCCGACGGCGACGCGGAGGCGCCGAGCCTCGACGCGGCGATCTCGCATCTGCTGTCGCAGGGCTGCGAGTACATTCTGTCGACCGAAACCGGCACGCATCGGCTCGTCAACACACTCTTCAGCGAGGACGGCCAGTTGCGTCAGGACATGTGGGACCGCGCGCCGCATCGGTTGACGGGCCTGACCGATACGCTCGGCGCGGCGATCGCCGCGCTTCTCGCCAACGGCCAGGAGCCCGCGGAAGCGGTGCGCGAAAGCCAGGAGTATCTGTATCAGGCAGTGCGCAATGCGTTCCGGCCCGGCATGGGGGCGTACATGCCCGATCGCTTCTTCTGGGCGCGCAGCAGCGATGAAGACGAAACACCGCCCGCGCAAGGCAAGGGCGCGGCGCCGGGGGAAGCGCGGCACTGACCTCGCCATTCGTCGGCATCTTAAAAACCCGCTGTCAGCCGGTTTTTTCATTAATGTGACTTTCGCGATTGGTGCGCCTTTCCAATTCGATTTATACAAATTGAACAATGTAATTAGCGCGTAGCTATCGATACTGCCGCGCCCAGTTCGTCTCGCGGGCATCTTAGTCAATTTATTGTGCATAGCCGCATGAATCTTGCTGTCGGCGATGCAACCAGACGTTATATCGCGTAATTAAACGTTACAACGCCGATGACATCTTTTGTCTAGACTTTACGCATCACGATCAGTCATATGTCCCCACATGTCATTTCCCACCTTCTTCATCCATCCACCGAAATGCGGCGGTTCGACCGTTATTTCGTTTTTTGATTTGAATAAAGGTAATGACCAATTCATTAGCTTTGTCTGGGATCAGGATGGCTGGGGAAACTGTCGTGCGAAGCTGCTCGATACGCAGGTAGGCGGCGGTCATCTCCCGTATGGCATTCATCGGATGATCAAACATCCGGTCAACTACTGCACGATCCTGCGCGATCCGCTCGCGCGCCAGATCTCGCACTACTGGTATGCGGCGAACGGCAAGAACGGCGAGGTCACACGCGGCGTCAGTGTGTCCACGCCGGAAGCTCTGGCGCAGCAAGGTGTGCTGTCGCTCGACGAGTGGGTCAGCGAATCGCTCGGCGGCAAGAACCTGTTCGTGCACATGTTGAGCGGCGAGCCAGTGGCTAATCAAACGAGCCTCGCCGTTGCGCAAATCCATTTGCGCGAACAGATCGGCACCGTCGGCGTCTGCGAGGACATGAGCGAATTCTTACTGCGGCTTTGCGGTTCGACTGGGATGAAATTGCCGTTCTATTTCGAAGCGAATCGCACCAATGGCACGGCGAAGGGCAAGGCTCACTTAAGCGACGCAACAAGACAAAAATTTATCGAGGACAATAGCCTCGATTACGAACTGTTCCGCGACGCGAGTCAGATCGTGGAAGCTTACGCGAAAGAAACGGGGAGCGTCTTTTCGAATGCGCTCGAATTGGTCCGCGTGATTCAGTCCGAAATCGATCAGCTCGACAATCCGCACGTCTATAGTTCGACCGTTTTCGGCTTCGACGGCTCATTCCTGTCGCGCGTGCATGAGGTGATCCGCCGCTTCGATCTCGCGCCGATCGACACCTATCTGGAGTTCGCGCGAAGCCGGCAGCGTCCGCCGGTCGACCTGTTCGACGGTTTTGTCGACACGGTGCGCGACGGCGTAGTGTGCGGCTGGGCCGTCAACCTGAGCGAGCCGCAGCGGCAGGTACCGCTCGAGGTGCGGGTCGGCACGCAGATCGTCGCGACCGGCTGCAGCGGCGAGCCGCGGCCCGATGTGGCGAGCGCCGGCTATCCGAGCGCATACAGCGGATTTTCGATTCCACTGCCGAACGATATTCCGGAAGGCTTTCGCGTTACCATTGCCAATTCCACCGAAAGCCTGCACAACGCCGGCACGTGGCGGCAAGGCTGGCACTGCGAATGAGCCAGAAGAGCCAAGAGAACCGATCCATGAAAGAGCCGCCCCAGTTCGTGCAACGCTTCCACGGCAAGATCGCGGTGCAGGACCGCATACGCATGTTCGATCAGATGCCCGCCACGATCTGGCTGACCGGCCTGTCCGGCGCCGGCAAATCGACGCTCGCGTTCGCGCTCGAGGAGCAGCTGATTGCGCTCGGTCACGCCTGCTATGTGCTCGACGGCGACAACATCCGCCACGGTCTGGCGAGCGACCTTGGATTCGAACCCGACGACCGGCGCGAAAACATCCGCCGGGTCGCGCACGTCTCCCAATTGATGAACGACGCGGGTCTGATCGTGATTTCCGCGCTGATTTCGCCGCTACGCGAAGATCGGGCGATGGCGCGTGAGATCATCGGAGCCGACAAGTTCGTCGAAACCTATGTGTCCGCCTCGCTCGCCACCTGCGCGAGCCGCGATCCCAAAGGTCTTTACGCGAAAGCGAGGTCTGGCGAGATCAGCTCGTTCACCGGCGTATCAGCGCCCTATGAAGCGCCGATCGATCCCGACCTGCACGTCGACACGGGAACGCTGAGCCCCGCGCAAAGCGTCGCGCAGATCTTCCACTACCTGCGCGAAAAGTGCCTCGGAAGGTCCTCTCATCGCACGGCTCACGCCGCGGGCGCCTGATCCGGACAAAAGGGCGTGCGGAAGCGCTCGCCAGCAAGCACATCAACGCCGGCCCCAAACGAAAAAAACCCGCATAAGCGGGTTTTTTCGTTTGGGGAAACGCCTCGCGGCGCACTCCCCACATGGACTTCCAGCCGGGCCTCGTCCGTGATCCAGACGCGCGGCAGTTCAACCACGCGGCCGGACCACGAGGCCCGAGCGGAATTACATGTCCATGCCCATGCCGCCCATGCCGCCGGGCATGCCGCCAGGCATCGGAGCATCTTCCTTCGGCAGTTCGCAGACAGCTGCGTCGGTCGTCAGCAGCAGGCCAGCAACCGAAGCTGCGTTTTGCAGCGCCGTGCGCGTCACCTTTGTCGGGTCCACGACACCTGCGTCGACCAGGTCGACGTACTCGCCGGTCGCTGCGTTGTAGCCGTAGTTGCCCTTGCCAGCAGCAACCGCTGCCACGACGACACTCGCTTCTTCGCCACCGTTGGCGACGATCTGGCGCAGCGGCTCTTCCATGGCGCGCAGAACGATCTTGATACCTGCGTCCTGATCGGCGTTAGCGCCCTTCAGGCCAGCGATTGCCGTACGTGCACGGATCAGCGCGACGCCGCCACCCGCCACGATGCCTTCTTCCACAGCCGCGCGCGTTGCGTGCAGTGCGTCTTCGACACGTGCCTTCTTTTCCTTCATCTCGACTTCGGTTGCAGCACCGACCTTGATCACCGCAACACCGCCTGCCAGCTTGGCGACGCGCTCTTGCAGCTTTTCACGGTCGTAGTCCGAGGTCGCTTCTTCGATCTGCGTGCGCACTTGCTTGACGCGAGCTTCGATGTTCGCTGCTTCGCCAGCGCCGTCGATGATCGTAGTGTTTTCCTTGCCCACTTCGATGCGCTTCGCCTGGCCCAGTTCAGCCAGCGTTGCCTTCTCGAGCGTGAGGCCGGTTTCTTCAGCGATGACCTGACCGCCGGTCAGGATCGCGATGTCTTCCAGCATCGCCTTACGACGATCGCCGAAGCCCGGAGCCTTGACGGCAACGGTCTTCAGGATGCCGCGGATGTTGTTGACGACCAGCGTTGCGAGCGCTTCGCCTTCGACGTCTTCAGCGATGATCAGCAGCGGACGGCCAGCCTTCGCGACTTGCTCGAGCACCGGCAGCAGGTCACGGATGTTCGACACCTTCTTGTCGTGCAGCAGCACGAACGGGTTCTCGAGCACGGCGACTTGCTTGTCCGGGTTGTTGATGAAATACGGCGACAGGTAGCCGCGGTCGAATTGCATACCTTCGACGACGTCCAGCTCGTCTTGCAGCGACTTGCCGTCTTCGACGGTGATCACGCCTTCCTTGCCGACCTTGTCCATTGCTTCAGCGATGCGCTCGCCGATCGACGAATCGCTGTTCGCCGAGATCGCGCCAACCTGGGCGATTTCCTTGTTGGTCGTGCACGGCTTGCTGATCTTGCGCAGTTCTTCGATTGCGGCTGCAACAGCCTTGTCGATACCGCGCTTCAGGTCCATCGGGTTCATGCCCGATGCGACGTACTTCATGCCTTCGCGGACGATCGATTGCGCGAGAACCGTTGCGGTCGTCGTGCCGTCGCCTGCGTTGTCGCTGGTCTTGGAAGCGACTTCCTTGACCATTTGCGCGCCCATGTTCTGGAGCTTGTCTTTCAGTTCGATCTCTTTCGCGACCGACACACCGTCCTTGGTGACCGTCGGGCCGCCGAAGCTGCGCTCGAGAACCACGTTGCGGCCCTTCGGACCCAGCGTGACCTTCACGGCGTTGGCGAGAATATTCACGCCTTCGACCATCTTGGCACGGGCGGAATCACCGAATACGACGTCTTTAGCTGCCATCTTCTAACTCCTTGAATACTTTGGATATAACCGGTGAAGTAGCGACCTTGCGCTTACTTCTGCACCACGGCCATGATGTCTTCTTCGCGCATCACGAGCAGTTCGTTGCCGTCGACCTTGACGGTCTGGCCTGCGTACTTGCCGAACAGGACGCGGTCGCCGACCTTCACGTCGAGCGCAATGGCTGCGCCCTTGTCGTCGCGCTTGCCCGGGCCGACTGCGAGGATTTCACCTTGATCCGGCTTTTCCGCTGCGGCTTCGGGGATCACGATGCCCGACGCGGTCTTGGTTTCCTGATCCAGACGTTTGACGATCACGCGATCATGCAAAGGACGAAGGTTCATACATACTCCTCTCTGATTGAGACTGAAGAACGCTGAGAAAAACCCGGCTGGCCGAGCCAACCGGAGATGTTGTTAGCACTCTCGTGCAGCGAGTGCTAATTATATGGACCGGCAGTGACAAATTCAAGAAGCGGGAACGCGGTCGAAGTTCACTGACCCTGAAACGTGATTCGCTCGGGCTTGAACCCCGCCCCGTGCGGAACGTCTGCCGTTCGGCATTTTCTCTAAGAAAACAATAATTTACCGACGTGTTGCGTTGAGATTCGGCCCTTCGTGAAGGAAGAGGCGAGCCATGACGAGGCAGCGACTTGGGAGCGGAGCGCCCGCTCGAAACGTCAAACCCAGGGAAATCCCCGTAAGCGCGGGCCGTTACGATAGTCAGCCTTCAGGCAAGTCGAGGGGGCTCGTGAATGTGCTTCACGGCTGAGGCACCCGTCGGTCCAGGTATATCTGGACCGTTGCAGCGGCCGTTGATAGTGGGATTGTGAAATTGATAGCAGCTGCAAGGACGATCCTTGCAGAACCGTAGCGCTATAACTGAGTTCGAAAGATTTGAGATCTTTCCACTCTGAAGATCAGCGACAAATATGTCCAACTGACAAGTCGGTAATTGCGCTCCTCCAGATAGCGAAATATGGCGGAATCTATTACTTCCCTTATCGAAGTCAGCGTCGACTCCACAATGATGATCTTTGGTTTATACCTGCTGATATCAATCGATCGCAAGACTTCGTAATCGTGACCTTCCACGTCGATGGAAAGCAGATCGATTTCCTGGCCGGCGTACGGGGTGTGCTCGAGAACGTCGTTCAATGTGGTGGTTTCAACGGTCCGGACGGAGATAGGTTTCTGGACTTCGGCCGCAGCCACTATGGGATCTATGGTCGAAGTCAACCCATAATTTGAAAAATTATAGACTTCCTTGAGCTGTTTCTCGTTCGAGACGGCCGCACATACATTGACATCACCAGACCGCGCAAGAGAAAACGTTTCAATTTTCACTGGATCCATGTCTATGTTGATGCCGCGCCAACCACGCTTGTAAAGCGCATGTGTGTTCGAGAACTTGACAGGGTGGTATGCACCAACGTCGACATAAACACCCTTATTGCACCGGGGACTGATTATCTCGCGCAACACTGCGTCCTCTCCAAACTGCGAGTAGTACAAACGCGGCCCGCGTGTTATCCACGTCTTGCGGACGAGCCAAAGGAAGTGTCCGAACGTCTTCGGGTTCAACATAATCGCTCCTCACTTCGAAACGATAACGGCAAAAGGTCAAACAGCGTTTGATCTGGAAACTTGCCCAGCAGAAGGTCGGTCCGGCATTACGTTAGCTAATATTCACATAGCAGGCCTCATTACCGCCGCAAATGTGCCGCAGTACGGACAAAACGATATTCGCGAATTAGTTACATGCTCGAAAAGTCGTTGAGAGTTACATCTGCAGACTACTCGACGGTTAGCCGAACATTAAGCGAAAGTCATAATAATGTGTATTTTTGGCCGAAACCGTCGAGTGATGCAAAAAGCTTCCGGTTCCAGTCGCTTCGCATGTCGCGGAATACAACCGCGCGATATTCAGCCCGGCGAAGCCTTCTGCATCAGGCCACGTTCCGCCAGTTTCGACCGCCCGACAGCACGCTCGTTTCACTTCACTTCTGCGCAGGCCGGTGCAACGCATTACCCGCGATCCACTTGAGCCGTTCGCAATTGACCTTGATGCGCGCCGCGAATTCCTTCGGATCTCGCTCGCGCAGTGCGTTCATCTGGCTATTGGTGATGTCGGCGCGGTGCCAGCCCGTGTCCCAGTGCTGATCGAAATCGGTCGCACCGGTCAGGACCTTCCGGAGCCGCTCCTTATAGGCGCCGATCCGCTCGGGCGACACGTCGCAAAACGCCTGCGCGAAGCTTGCGCGCTCGCCCGCCGTCTCCGCGCTCAGGTTGGCGTCGCTCGCGCCGCTCGCTAGCGGCGCGGCGAGCGACAGCACCGACAGACAGAACGCTGCGCAAAGCGGCCGATAGCGATACGATAGGTTTTTCATCTTCGACTCCTGACGATCCTTCGTGGCGACCAGGGATTGTCCCGATCTTCAACGCCGCCTCGCCGATTGTGTCCTGATTGCACTGCACGATGGCGTTTTCGCGCGCTATCCGATGCATCGCGTGGCCAAACCGAGGTGCTACGCTCGTTAAAGCGGCATTCGCGACGTGCCCGTTCCGGGGAGCCGTGGCGCAAGCACCGCAACGCCACGGCCTATCGGCAGGCCGCGACAGAAGCACGAGCGCCAGGCATGAGAACGAGCTCGAACACGACGCGCAACGAGCACAGAACGAAAGCACGACACGAAATCAAACACAAAAAGGCGAGACATCGCTGCGGGAGTGACTGCGATGGCATTTAGAACATATACCGTACTGACGCTGTTGGTGACGAGCACTGCCGCGTTTGCGTGGCGGCCTGTCACCTATCCGATCCGAAGTCAGAGCCCTTACGAGCGCAGCATCGACAACGCGATGTGCTACGCCGAGGCGAACCGCGTGACCGGGGTCAACATGGCCCACGAGTCGCAGATTCCGCCGCGTCAGCCGCCCGCGGCCAAAGGTGCGTCGACCGGCGTACCGTCGAAGCCGCCGCTTCCGCCTAGTTCCTTCACAGCCACGCCGCTGCCGTGGAGCGCGAGCGCGCCCGAAGCCGCGAGCGCGCCGTTGGCTGGCGCGCAAGCGCCTGGCGGTGCATCGTCGGCGAAACCGGTGAACGAAGCCGCGGCCGGCGCCAGCGCGCCAGGCGCACCGGCCACCGCGGCGGCGAATGCACCGCCGAACGCATCGGCAGCAGCAACGGGCCCCAGTGCGACCGCGGCACCCGGCGCGTCGGATGGGGCGGCCGCTTCGCTGCAGGCCAACGCGGCGTCGAACGTGAAGCTGCCGCCGCTGCCCGCGCCCGAGCCGCCGATGACCCGCTATTGGGCCGCCTACGGCGCGTGCATGCAGGCGCGCGGTTACGTCGTCCAGTAGTCCGGCCGACGCCGCTTGCGGGCGTCGTTGCATTCATTCTTTTTGATGGCGCCGCCCTTCGGCGCCAGTGGAGCGACACGGCCATGCCGCGCGACACGACCTCCGACCAGCCATTTTTCCATCACTGCGCATACTGCGGCGTGCCGCTGTCCGGCCGCTTTTCGCCGTGTCCCGCATGCCATGCGCTGCCGATCGATTCGTTCGATACGGACGACAAGCCCGGCGAGCGCTCCGCGCGATCCCGGGCGCTGAGCGCATCGCGCACGCAACTCGAACCGCTGCCAGCGGTCGCGAGCTTGCCCGCGGACCGTTCGTCGCGACGCTCCGCGCAAACGAAGATGAGCCCCTACGATCTGATCGACGAAGCGACGTTCGAGCCGGGCGGGCGTCGACGGCGGCATCCGCTCGCGCTTGCCGCAGCCGCGCTCGCGACGCTCGGCGTCGTGTACGTCGGCTTCGTTCTACTCAACGACGACGATGCGAGCGTCGACACGCCGGTCACGGTCTTCGGCACGGTGCGCCCGGACAACCCTGGCCAAGCCCCTGCACAGAACGTTGCGCAGAATGCGGCGCCGTCGGTTGCCGCGGCGCCGAAGCCGGCGTCGATCGTCGCGCAACGGCCGCGTCCCGTTGTCGTCGCGCGGCAGCAACCGGCGAACGTGCACGCGGCCACCGTCGCGCCACCGTCACCGCCCGTCGTGGCGACCGCGCCGACCGTTGCGCCATCGTCACCGCAGGTCGTTGTGACCGCGCCTGCCGTAGCGCGATCGAGCCCGCCCATCGTGGCGACCGCACCAACCGTCGCGCCATCGTCAACGCAGGTCGTTGCGACCGCGCCTGCCGTAGCGCGATCGAGCCCGCCCATCGTGGCGACCGCACCGACCATCGCGCCATCGTCACCGCCGGTCGTTGCGACCGCGCCTGCCGTAGCGCGATCGGCTCCACCCGTCGTTGCGACCGCGCCCGTCCCAGCGCGACCGTCAACGCCCGTCGGTGCGACCACGCCGACCGCAGCGCGACCGACACCGCCCGTTGTCACGACCGCGCGCGCCGTAGCGTCAACGAAGACATCGAGCGCGGCCATCTCCGCGCCCACGCCGCGTGGCACGGCGCTCGCGTCGACCAGTACCAACACCAACACCGACACGATGGCCGCCCCGCTCACGCAAGCCGACAAACAGCGCGCCGACGCCGAGCGCAATCTGAAAGCCGCGCACGGCTATCTGCAACGAGGCAATCTGGCGGCGACCAGAGCACGCCTCGCCGCCGTAATCAACGCGCAGCCCGACAATCGCGACGCGCGCAGCATGCGCGTCCAGGTGAGCACGCTAGAGCAGCAACGCGACGCGTTGCTGAGCCTCGCGCGCGGCTGCAGCAACGTGGGACATTGGGAGTGCGCGTCGCACAACGCCAACGAAGCGTTGCGGATCGATTCGAGCAGCAAGGCCGCGCAGCGTCTCGTCGCGCTCGCGTCGCACGAGTCGGCGTGGCAAACCATGCAGCCGACGGCGGAAGAGTCGCGCGCATTGCGCGATCTGCTGCGTCACCACTAAGGATTGCGAGGTATCTCGCGGGACGGCGGCACGGGCGTGCAGTCGATCACGCCCGCCCGCGCGGCGCCCCGAAAGACGCGCGCGCGGGCAGCAGTGTCAGCCGGCGATGCTGTCGTAGCCGTAATAGCCGCCCTGATACCCTGAGCCGAGAAACGCCGCTTCCTGCGGCACGTCGGTGAGCAGCACGCCGCGCAGACCGACGCCACCATTACGCAGGCGTTTGGTGGTTTCGATGATCTCATGCAGCGGTTGACGCCCATGCCGCACGACGAGCAGCGTCGTCGCCGCGTATTTGCCGATCAGCGTCGAGTCGGTCACGGCGAGCACCGGCGGCGTGTCGATGATCACGACGTCGTATTGCGGCTTCAACACCTCGAGCATCGCTTCGAAGCGTTTGCTCATCAGCAGCTCGGCCGGGTGCGAGGGCAGCGTGCCTTTCGCGAGCACGTCGAGGTTGGGCAGCACGTCGCGCTGGATCATCGCGTTGAGATCTCCGCCGCACAGCACGTCGGACAGTCCCGGCCGATGGCTGACGCCGAAATGCGAATGCACGTCGCCGCGTCGCATGTCGCCGTCGATGATCAGCACGCGCTTGTTCGCCGACGCGACCAGCGTCGCCAGATTCACCGACAGGAACGACTTGCCCGCATCGGGCCGCGAGCCGGTGATCATCACGACGTTGTTGGCCGCATGATCGAGCGACAGCTGCAGCGAGGTGCGCAGATTGCGCACCCCTTCCACCGCGATATCTTCGGGCGCCTGTTGCGCCAGCACATGCTGCCCGCGCTGGCGCAGCGACACCTTTTCCTGCAGGCGCAACTGCGTCTGGCTGCGCGGCACCACCGCGAATACCGGCACGCCGAGCATCCCCTCGAGTTCGTCCGGGCGCTCCACGCCGCCGCGCATCGCGCGCCGCAAGAAGACCAGCAGCAAGCCGAGCGCGAGGCCGCCGCCGAGCGAGATCAGGATCACCAGCATGCGCTTCGGCCACACCGGATCGTCGGGCGTTTCGGCGAAGTCCACCACGCGCACGCCGCTCACCTGACCCGCCTGCGCGACCCGCAGTCGCTGCACGCTGTTGAGCAGGTTCGTGTACAGATCGGTGTTCACGTGCACGTCGCGCTGCAGACGCAGCGCGGTCTGCTCGGTGTCGGGCATCGTCGAGACGCTGTGGTTCATCGTGCTCTGCGCGCCCTGCAACGCGGCGATCTGCGCATCGAGCGCGGCGACCATCGGATGATTTGGCGTAAAACGCTGCAACAGCTCCGCGCGCTGCTGCTGCAGATCGAGCAGCTTCGTCTTGTTGTCGACGATCTGCTGCAGCAGCAGCTTGCTTTCTTCACCGAGATCGACGGCGCCATGTGTATTGCGGAACTTGCCGTAGCGCTCTTCCGCGTCGTCGAGCGCCTTGCGCGCGTCGGGCAGTTGCTGTTCGAGATACGCGAGCGTGTGGTCGGATTCGGTCGAACGGCTCGCGAGATCCTGCCGCACGAACTGGCGCGCCACGTTGTTGACGATCGCCGCGGTCAGCGCCGGATCGGCGCCTTCGAGACTCACGCGGATCACGCCGGAGTCCTCCGCCGTTTCCTGCACGACCATCGTCTTCGCCAGACGCTCTACCGTGCCGAGCGTCGACGCGCGCGTCAGCTCGAAACGCGAGCCGGGCGCGCCGACCAGTGTGTCGACGTGCAGCGTGACCGGGCCGACCGCGGTATCGGTTTGCACGGTCTCGCCGACGCGCCCCGACAGGATCGCGCTGCCGTGAGGATCGCGCAGCATGAAGGTGTTGCCGGCGCCCGCGACTAGCGTGAAGGTCTCGCCATACAGGTCCTTCGACGTGTCGAAGCGCGACACCGCGATGCTCTCGTTGCCCCACGCGAACCCGCGCAGATTCACGAACGACGGCAGCCGGAACCACCAGTGCCCGTTCACGAGTCCGGCGATCTTGCTGCCGATCACCGGCAGATAACGCGGCTTCGCCGTGATGTCGAGGTGCAGCGCGCGGACCGCCTCCTCGGTGACGAGACGCGACTTCAAAAGCTCGATCTGCGCCGCGGTCGACGGCTTCGAATCGTACGCGCCGGGAAGCGGCGCCGCCGCGTCCCGGCCGTTCGCATTGACGTTCACCGCGTTCGCCGTCCTGTCCTGGACGTGAAACAGCACGTCCGAACGATAGACCGGCGGCGTGAGGAACGCGTACGTGCAACCGAGCGCGAGCGCGATCAGCGTCACGGTGAGGATCGTGCGCCAACCGCGCACGATCGTGCGCACGTAGTCCGACAGATGCAACTGCCCCGGTTCATACACGCCGGCGTAACGGTTTTCGTAATTGATTGCCATGTTTTCACCCAACAAGGCCTGCCGGTTCAGATATCGCGTCACGCATGCATCACTTCGACACGACGACTCCCGTCACCGCCGCGTTGATCGCGGGCAACAGCAGGTTCAACACGCGGTTGAAGCGAACCAGACCGCCCTGACCGACGTACACGATGTCCTTCGGCTGCAGCTCGAACTGGTTCGCGAGCAGCATCGCCACCGGCGAGGTCGCATCGAGGTGATAGATCTGCGGCGAGTCGCTGGTCGAATTGCGGATCACGAACAGCTGCTGCCCCGAGGCCGTATTCGAGTCGAAGCTGCCGCCGTCGGAGATCGCCTGCGACAGCGTCAGCGAGCCGTTGCGCAACGGCAGCACCGTGGCCGGCTTGTTGACTTCGCCCATCACGTAGACGCCGCTGTCTTCGCGCGCGTTCACGCGCACGGTATCGCCCGGCTGCAGATAGATATCCGACGGATTGCGGCCGTGCTTGATGAGGTCGTCGATGTTCAGCCTATAGGTCTTGCCGTCGCGGATCAGATCGACCCGGCTGCGATCCGCGGTCGTGTTGAAGCCGCCGCTCAGGCCGATCGCGTTCGTCAGCGACATCGGAATGTCGTTGATCGATTGCGTGCCCGGTGTGCGCACTTCGCCGTCGATATATACCGTCGCGTTACGGAACGACGCGACGCGCACCGTCACCTCGGGCTTCTGATAGACCTTGCTCAGCCGCGAATACAGCTCGCGCTGGATCGTCGCGACGTCCTTGCCGGCGACGTGCAGGTTGCCCGCGTACGGAAACTGGATGTCGCCGTTCTCGTCGATCAGGAAGCCCGGACTTGCATCGGAAGGGCGCGAGGTCGTCGGCGGCTGTCCCAGCGCGGCCGCGAGTTCCGGGTGATCCCACACGACGATCTGCAGCACGTCTCCGGGGCCGACCCTGTAGACGGCCGGCTTGCCGAACAGACCCGTCGTCGTCGGCGGCAACACCGCGGCAGTCTGGTCGGCATTCAGCTTCTTCAGCAGTTCCAGATTGATATCGGTGATCGGAATCTGCTTCTGCTGCGAGGCTTCGGTACTGAATTCGCCACCCGTGTCCTGAATCGTGGCCGGCGTGACCATCCGTTGTCCCGGTACGATCTGACATCCGGAAAGCAATGCTGCGCTTGCGAAAACCACAAGACTTCCTGTGCGAAAACCAAGTGAGCTCATGATCTTTACTCCTTCGCCCCGAGGCGTTGTTATCGACTTTCTAGTAAGCGTTTCGATGCACCAGTCCGGCGACAATCGTCGCGCCGATGATCCGCATGTCGAGTGCGAACGACCAGTGACCCAGGTAGTACAGGTCATGTTCGACGCGACGCTCCATCTTCTCGATGCGGTCGGTTTCGCCACGGAAGCCGTTGATTTGCGCCCAGCCCGTGATTCCCGGTTTGATCCGGTAGCGATTGATATAGCCCGCGACCACCTTCTGATAGAGGTCGTCGTGCTCGAGCGCATGGGGACGCGGTCCTACGACCGACATGTCGCCACGCAACACGTTGAAAAATTGCGGCAGCTCGTCGAGGCTCGTGCGGCGCAGAAACGCGCCCACTTTCGTCACGCGCTCGTCGTTGCGCGTCGCCTGGCTCAAGGTGCCCTTCGCTTCGGTATGCACGCGCATCGAGCGGAACTTGTAGATCGTGAACACTCGGCCGTCCGCGCCCTTGCGCTTCTGTCTGAACAGCACCGGTCCGCGCGAGGACAGCTTGACCGTGATCGCGATGCCCAGCAGCAGCGGCGCGAGGGCAACGATCGCCGCCGCGGCGAACAGCCGGTCGAAGACTTCCTTTTTCAGCATCGCGTTGGCCGACAGCGGCGAGGCGACCAGATTGATCGCCGGCACGCCGAGCAGATCGACCACGCCACTGCCTTCGAACAGCGCATGGCTGCGCACGTCCGGCATGAAGCGGATATTCACGAGGTCGTCGCGGAACTCGTCGATCAGCGCGCAGATCAGCGGCTCCTCGGACAGCGACAGCATCAGCCATAGCTCGTGCACGTCGTTGGTGCGGATGTAGTCGGCCAGCAGATCCACGCGATCGAACACCGGCACGCACGGATTCGTCACGCCGGAGTCGTCCGGGCGCGTGTTGTAGACGGCGGTCGCGCGAAAGCCCGCGGTCGGCGCCGACTCGATGCGGCGCAGGAGCGCATCGCACTGCGAACCGCTGCCGACGATCGCCACCTGATGCAGGTTCATGCCCGCGCCGCGCGCCCGCGCGAGCACCGCGTGCGCGATCACCCGATTCGCGATCAGCAGGCCACCCGTCGTCGCGGTCCAGTACGAGAACCACAGCCGCGACACGATATCGATGCGATGCAGCGAGTACATCAGCACGAGCGCGCAGGCCTGCACGATCAGCCACGCGAGCGACACCTGACCGGCGAGCCCGAGCTTCGAGCGGCCGCGCCATGATTCGTAGACGCCGAACGCGGGGAAGATCGCGAGCGCGAACGCAGCCGAAAACATCACCAGCGCCCAGTAGAAACCCGACTGGCCGAGATAATCAAAGCGGATCCGCGACGCCACGGTCGCACCCGCCAATACCAGAGCGACATCGAAAATCCGCGCGAGCAGATCCTGAAACTTGCGCATTTTACTTACCTCGTTCTGCCGTTCCTGTACGCAAAAAGGGGCGTGCATGGGCTGCCTACGGGCAGCGGCCGTAGTTGTCGTCAAACCTCACGATGTCGTCTTCGCCGAGATAGGTACCCGACTGGATTTCGATGATTTCGAGCGGCACCCTGCCGGGGTTTTCGAGCCGGTGACGCGTGCCGAGCGGAATGTAGGTCGATTCGTTTTCGCTGAGCAGGAACTGCTCTTCGCCGCGTGTGACGAGCGCGGTGCCGCGCACGACCACCCAATGCTCAGCGCGATGATGATGGAGTTGCAGCGACAGCTTTGCGCCGGGCGTCACGACGATGCGCTTGACCTGGAAGCGCT
Source organism: Paraburkholderia sp. UCT2 (assembly GCF_014397665.1). NCBI lineage: Bacteria > Pseudomonadati > Pseudomonadota > Betaproteobacteria > Burkholderiales > Burkholderiaceae > Paraburkholderia > Paraburkholderia sp. UCT2. The sequence continues at coordinate 12,547 of NZ_VZQO01000005.1, read as the reverse complement.
CGCCGCGATCGATCGAGTCGTAGAAGCCCCACGGGCGCCGCACCTTGCGATGCGCGTCGGCCTCCGGCGCGTGCTGCGCCTTGATGCGCGACACGAGCCCCTTGACGTCCTGCACATGCGAGCGATCCACCACGAGCACCGCGTCCGCGGTCTCGACCACGACGACGTTCGCGGTGCCGACGCACGCGACGAGCCGCCCTTCCGAATGCGCATAGCAGGACACCGCGCCTTCGAACGCCACGCGGCCGCGCCCGGCGTTGCCGTTCGGGTCCTTCTCCATCGCGGCCCATACCGCGTCCCATGAGCCGAGGTCGGACCAGCCGGCTTCGAGCGGGATCACGACGCCGGGGGGAATGACCGCGGCTCGACTTTGAGCTTGCATGTCAGTCTGTGCCGCGCCTTGCGCTTCGACGTTGCTCGCGCTGTCGTCTTGCGCCGGCGGCGGTTCGGTCAAACGCTCCATCACCGCGTAGTCGATCGAATCGGCGGGCACGTCGAGGAACGCATCGTGCGATGGCCGGAATACGTCGCCGTCCTGCTTGCCGCTCGCGAACGCGGTTGCGCACGGCGCATGCATGTCGGGCCGCAGCGCCGCGAGCGTGTCGAGCCACACGCGCGCACGCACGATGAAGATGCCGCTATTCCACCAGTAGGTGCCGGCCGTCAGGTATTGCCTCGCGATTTCCTCGGCGGGCTTCTCGACGAAACCGTCGATCGCGTGGCCGCCAGCGGCCAATGCCGCGCCGATCCGGATATAGCCGAAGCCGGTGTCGGGACGCGTCGGCGGCACACCGAGCGTCGCAATCGCGCCCTCGCTCGCGTGGTGCGCCGCGCACGCTAGCGCGCGCTGCAGGGCAGGCACGTCCGCGATCGCGTGGTCGGCCGGCATCACGATCAGGATCGCGTCGTCGCCGGCCGCGCACGCGAGCGATGCCGCGAGCGTGAGCGCAGGCGCCGTGTCGCGGCGCGCGGGCTCGACGATCAGACGCGCGTCGACGCCGTTTTCATGCAACTGTTCGGCGATCACGAAGCGATGCTCCTCGCCGCACACGACGATCGGCGAAGCGTCGACGCTCCAGCCCGCCGGGAAGCCCTCGAGGCGCCGCGCGGTCGCCTGCAGCAGCGAGTCGGAGCCGACCACGTCGATCAACTGCTTCGGAAAGTTTTCGCGCGACACCGGCCAAAGCCGCGTGCCCGAGCCGCCCGCGAGAATGACCGGGACGATGTGCGCGCAGCGCGCGCCAGCAACCCCGGCGCTTGCGCCGTTCGGCTCGACGGATCGGGCGCTCACACCTGCCTGCGTCAACATATCGGGAATCCTTTTCGATCTGCAAGGTACGACGAACAACGGACCAGTCCCCGCCTGTCACGCGCGGTTACCGGGCTGGCGCCGTCGGTGCTACTCGCCTGCCATGCGGCGGCTTTGAATCCTGAACTCGGTCGGCGAAATCCTCATCCGCTTGCGAAACACTTTCGCGAGCCGGTCGCCGTTGCCCATCCCGGTGCGCCGGGCGATCTTGTCGACCGGCAATTCCGATTCGGTCAACAGGCTGCACGTCACCGCGAGGCGCTCGTGCAACAGGAAACTCGACGGCGTGATACCCATTTCCATCTTGAAGCGGCGCAGAAAGTTGCGCTCGCTCATCGCCGCGAACTGCGCGGCATCCGCAATCGAAATCGACTGCTGGCAGTTTTCCTGCAGCCAGCGCGCCGCCGCGCGAACCTTGTCGCCGGGACTCATGCCGCCGTCCTCGCCGAGCAGCGGCGCGAGGTTCGTGCACGAGTCGGACAGCAGCCGCTCGGCAGCCGAGCGCGCGGTCGCGTTGCCCAGATCGCGCTTGATCATCGCGAGCGCGCTGCGCATCGATTCCAGCCGGTCGTTAAGGTCGACGACGCCCTGCTCCGCCGAGCCCGCGCCATTTCTGGCCAAGGCCGGCTGGTGCAAGTCGCTCTCTTCCTTGTCCTCGGGCAGGGCCGCCGCGTCGAGCACCGCGCGCCCTTCGGCGATCGGCCGGATCATCGCGGTGTTGCGACGCACGCGCCGCAGCCATCCGAGCAGACGCTCATCGCGCGCCGCCGACGCCGCGCCCTTGCCGCCCGCCACATAGAGCGCGTCGAAGCCGCCGTAATGGCGCGCGTCCAGTCCGTCGGTCCAGACGCGCAAACCCGACGACGAAATCACCATGCCGCCGCCGGCGGACAAGAACGACACGTCGTACAGCCACGCGCCCGAACCGGAAGTGGCGAGTTCGTTGGCAGCCTGGAACACCTCGGCGATCACGCCCGCCCCTTGCAGCGAGCAGTCGTTGAACAACAGAATCGCGACACGACGCACGCCCTTGTTCGGAGCATGCACCCAGCGCAGCATTGCAGACTCCAGACTCGCGCAGGTCATAGTCATCCTCTCGACAGAAAACGATCTACTACACCTTTTACGATCACGCACAATGCGAACTCCGCGCAGTGCATCATAGCGACGGCCTCCGGCGCTCTGCCGTCATGTCCGAAAGTGCAGACATATTGGCACTATGAATACGTGATCGGCCAGTGCAATTCGGCACAATACCGAAACGACCGTCTTTTCACTGGATTAATCGTCTAACCGCATATGGTTGAATATGCACTCGCAAATCTTAATGCAATTTGAAAAATGAATGCGTACGCCACCGCACACTGCGCGGCTACTCGAAAAACGGCGTGTCTCCGCCTTATGTACCCACCGAGGCCTATTTTAAAAGACATTTTTTGCTGAAATGGGCTATTTTTGAGTGGAACACCCCCGCCCCTACCAAGCGGGCCCGGCTCCATCGACAACTTCCCCTGACGATCCGCGCAAGCGCCGCGCAACCGACCCTTCGGCCGTCCAATGCAAGCACTCAACGCGCCAGAACAGATTATTTAATCTATTTTTATTGACGGCGTGAATATTAACGTGGCGATTAACGTTTCAAACCTGAAACACGGATATCGGACGACTTTAGCGCCCCCGCAATAGATGGGCCAATGGCGGAATAAGTCGGGTGCGAGCGGGTGCATTTCCGCCAACCGATTGCGGAAATGGACTAAGAGGTTTCCGCAAAGGAGGTTGGGGACAGCAAACGAAGTCCGCCCTCCCTATGCAACGACTGTGACACCCGTGCAAAACGCGCCGCGTAATGGCACGACGCGACGATAGTTCGGCGTCGCCTGACAGGTTTACGGCGGGCAAGCGCACATAAAAGTGTTTCTGAACGGGGTACGATGCCCCCGACAAACGCGCTGGAACCGCACACATGAACGGCATTTCATGGATCACGCTGATACTTGCCACGATGATCGGCGTGTTCCTGTTCGCAATGATCGGCGTGGTGCTGCTCGCGCTGCTGCTCGGCAACGTATCGGACCGGCTGTCGAGCAACGACGAGACTCGCCAGGACTCATAGGGCCTGTTCACGCTAATAACGGGCTTGCGCTGGCCCTAGCTACTTCGAAAGATCCTCGAGCGCGACATCGCGCGTCTTCGGTCCCAGCGTACCGATCGCGACCATGACGATCGCCATTGCCCCCGAGATGAACACGAACACGCCGTTCACGCCGAAGCGACCGAGGCAGGCGGCGATCACGAACGCCGAGAACATCGCCGAAATCCGGCTCCACGAGTAGACGAAGCCGACCGCGCGCGCGCGGATGCCGGTCGGAAACAGTTCGGCCTGGTACGCGTGATAGCTGTATGAAATGATGTTGCCCGCGAGCACGAGGCACACGCCGAGGCTCACGAGCAGCACCGTCTCGCGCGCCTGGCTGAACGCGAGTCCGCACACGACGTTGACCGCCGCCATGCAGACGATGACGGTCTTGCGCTCGAAGCGATCGGCGATCAGCAGCCCCAGCAACGGCCCGAGCGGCGCCGCGATCGCGATGATGCTCGCGTACATCAGACTCGTCGTCACCGTGATGCCCTGCTTCATCAGCAGCGTCGGAATCCAGTTCGCGAAGCCGTAGTAGCCCATCGTCTGGAACACGTGAAAGATGATCAGCATCAGCGTGCGCCTGCGATACGGCGGCACCAGCAGATCACGAAACGCGGCCCGCGCGCGCACCGGTTCGGGCAGCGCCGGCTCGGGCAACGGCAGGCCGCATTGGCGCCGATACTCGCGCGCGACGCGTGCTTCGAGACGGGTCATCACCGCGTCCGCTTCGTCGAGGCGGCCTTTTTGCGCGAGCCAGCGCGGGCTCTCCGGCAAGCCGCGGCGAATCCACCACACCACGATCGCGCCAATCGCGCCGATCAGGACGACCACACGCCAGCCGTCGAGACCGAACAGGCGTTGCGGCACCAGCAGATACGACAGGAACGCGACGATCGGCACCGCGCAGAAGCCGACCGCCTGCGAGCACGCCGAAGCGCGCCCGCGAATGTGCTTCGGCACGAGTTCGGAAATATACGTGCCGATCGTGACGATCTCGACGCCGATGCCGATTCCCGCGATAAAGCGCCAGCAGTTCAATCCGAGCGCCGTGTGCTGGAACGCCATCACGACGTTGGCCGCCGTGTACCACAGCAGCGACCAGGTGAAGATCGCGCGCCGGCCGAAGCGGTCGGCGAGAAAGCCGCACGCGGCCGTGCCGATGAACAGGCCCGCGAACAGCGCGGCGATGAAACTCGCGACGCCGCTCGTGCCGAACAGGCCGCGCGTCGTGGCCGTCAGCAGGCCGCTGTGCACGAGTCCCGGCGCGATATAGCCGGAGTACATCAGGTCATAGAGTTCGAAGAACATGCCGAAGCTCAGCAGCATCACGAGTTGCCAGATCGTGCGGGTCGCGGGTAGCCGGTCGAGCCGCGCGGAAATGCGCGCGCCGTCGAGCGCGATCGCGTCGGCGCGGTCCGAGCCTGCTGCATCTGCGCCCGCGTCCGTGGGTGAGCCGTCGAGCGCGCCGGCATCGCCGAGCGCCGTTGAGTACATCGCCTGATTCGACGATTTCATCGTCTGTCTCCAAAATTATTGGTCTATTGCCCGCTGCGGCGGGTCAAGCGCGGCACGACGCTCACGCAGCCGCGCGCGGCGCCCGCGATTGCACGCCACCGCCGAGCTCCGCGATCCGCGCGTCGTCGAACCCGAGTTCGCGCAGCACCTCGACGGTGTGCTCGCCGATCTTCGCGATCGGCCGACGCGGCCCGAGACGCGCACCGTCGAGCGAAATCGGCAGCAACGGCATCGCGGTTTCGCTGCCGTCGTCGAGCGTCAGCGGCACCAGGCCGCCGCTCGCGTTCAGGTGCGGATCGTCGAACAACTCCTCGGGCTTCGTGATCGACGCGAACGGAATGTGATTGCGCTCGAACAGCGGCACGAGCGTCGCGCCGTCGAGACGGCTCAGGCTTTCGCCGAGCGTCTGCAGCAGCCAGCCGCGCGCGAGCACGCGGTCGTTGTTGGTCGCGAGGCGCGCATCGGCGAGCAGATCGTCGCGTTCGAGAATCGCGCACAGCGCGCGCCACTGCGCGTCGCCGGTCGCGGCGATGAACATCTGCTCGCCGTGCGCGAGCGTAAACACGTCGTAGACGGCCCAGGCGCTGATGCGCTCGGGCATCGGCGCGGCGGCCACGCCGGTCGCCGCGAACTGCTGCATGTGCTGCGCCGAGAGCAGCACGCAGTTCTCGAACAGCGCGCTCTGCACCTCCTTGCCGCGGCCGCTCGCGTGCCGCTCGTGCAGCGCCGCCAGCACGCCGATCGCGCCGAACATGCCGCCCATGATGTCGTTGACCGAGCTTCCCGCGCGTAGCGGACGGCCCACCGGACCGGTCATGTACGCGAGGCCCGCCATCATCTGCACGACTTCGTCGAGCGCCAGACGATGTTCGTACGGACCATTGAGAAAGCCCTTGTGGGACACGTAAATCAGCCGCGGATTGCGCTCGCGCAGCGTCGCGTAATCGAGGCCGAGACTCGCCATGCGGCCGGGCTTGAAGTTTTCGACGAAGACGTCGGCGCTATCGACGAGTTGCTTCAGCGCGGCGAGACCGGCTTCACTGTCGAGATCGAGCGCGACGCTCTTCTTGTTGCGATTGAAGGTGCGGAAAAAGCCCGCGCCGGTGCCGAGCAGCCGGCGCGTGCTGTCGCCGCGCGGCGGCTCGACCTTGATCACTTCGGCGCCGAGGTCGCCGAGAATCATGCCGCAGGTCGGACCCATCACCATATGCGACAACTCGATCACGCGGATGCCCGCGAGCGGCAAGGTACCCGGCTGCGGCGAAGACGTCGACGACGAAGCTGAAGTAGCGGAGGAAAGCGGAGTCATTGCGGCACCTGCGGAACGGAAGAATGGGGACGACGCAAAGATTCGGCGTAGCTGGCGGAGTCGCGCGCGACCGCTTGCGCGTGCGTGAACTGTTTCGGTAGTCCCGCTCGCGCGAGATAGCCGTACAGCGGCTCGCCCGGCAGCGCTTGCGCCAGCACCGCGCGCGATGCGAGTAGCCGCGCGATGTCGATACCGGTGTCGTAGCCCATGCTGTGGAGCATGAACACGAGGTCTTCGGTATTGACGTTGCCGGTTGCGCCCGGCGCATGCGGACAGCCGCCGAGACCAGCCAGCGACGCATCGAACTCGCGGATCCCGTGCTGCAGCGCGACCAGCGTGTTGGCGAGCCCGAGGCCGCGCGTGTCGTGGAAATGCAGCGAGCGCAGCCTGTCGCCCGCCACGTCGCGCACCAGCTCGATGACCTCGCCGACCTGACGCGGCGTCGCTTCGCCGGTCGTATCGCCGAGCGCGATTACGTCGGCGCCGGCCTGCACCGCGGCGCGCGCGATCGCGGCGATATCCGCGTACGGCACGGCGCCCTGCAGCGTGCAGCCGAACACCGTCGACAAACCGGCGATCAACTCGACGCGGCGCCCACCTGCAGGGGACGCGCCATCGATCAGCTCGCGCATCGCGGCGAACGCGTCGATCATCTCGGCGGGTGTCTTGCGCACGTTCGCGGCGCTATGCGCGGCGCTCACCGAAATCGGCGCGACGATGCGCTCTACGCCAGCCTCGAGCGCGTGCTGCGCGCCCTTCAGGTTCGGCACGAGCGCGCTCACGCTGAGATCGTCGTAGCTACGGGCGTGAGCGACTACGTCGGCGGCGTCCGCCATTTGCGGCAGCAGCTTCGCCGGCACGAACGACGCGACTTCCATGTGGCGCACGCCGGCCGCGTAGGCGGCGTCGATCCAACGACGCTTGTCGTCGGTGGACATGATGCGGGCAATGCTTTGCAGACCGTCGCGCAGACCGACCTCGGTCACGACGACGCGCTCGCGGGTTTCATTCATTGGCTGGAATCCTGGTCGTGGACGCGGGCTTCAGAGGCCCGTTGGATAGAAGTGATGCGCTGACTGGGTCACAGCGTGCCCGCGCGACGACGCGCGGCAAAGTCTGCTTTGACGAAGCACACCATCGCCGCTCGCGATGGCCGCTCAGGCCGATGGCGCGGGCTTTGTCGCTCGCCTGGGTGAAATGCTTAGGGGTTTGTCTGGGGAGGTGGCGAAGGCGTGGGTGACGAGGCGTGTCGCCCGTCTTATCTGGCGCTCAGCAGATGCTCGAGCAATCGCGCGGCCGCCAGCGTCAACGCCGCGCGATCGCGCATGCAGATCACGAAGCGCCGCGCGGCCCAAGCCTCGCGCAACGGCACGGCGACGATGCCGTACTCGTCGGCCGCATGGCGCGGCAGCGCCTCGCGCGGCAGGATCGCGACCGCGAGACCCGCCTGGATGAAGCGATAGGCGGCATCGAACGTCGATACATAGGTGCGGTAATTCAACTCGCTGCCCTTCTCCAGCGCGATGCGCTGCATCAGCGCATTGACCGACGCATTCGATGCGAGCCCCAGATGATCGAACCCGAGCGTCTGCTCGAAGCCGATCTGCTCCTCGCCCGCGAGCGGATGCGCGCGCGGCACGATCAGCGCGAGATGGTCGGCGCGATACGGCAACGTGTCGAGACTGCCGAGCGGCACGGTGTCGCGGCAGATGCCCAGATCGGCCACACCCTCTTCGAGTCCGCGCACGATGTCCGCGCTGACGCGCTCCTCGACGTCGACGCGAATCGCCGGATTCGCCTGCAGAAACGCCGACAACGCCTCGGGCAAAAACTCCACCATCGACGACACGTTGGCGAGCACGCGCACATGCCCACGCGCGCCGGCCGCGTACTCGCTGAGCTCGGCCTGCAGGCGTTCGTGGCCCCGCATGATGAGCCGCGCGTGGCGCAACAGCGCTTCGCCGGCGGCGGTCGCGCGCACGCCGCGCTGGCTGCGCGACAGCAACGCGACGTCGACGAGCGCTTCGAGATCGGCGAGCCGCTTGCTGACCGCCGACGGCGCGATGAACTCACGCTCGGCCGCGCGCGCGATCGTGCCTTCCTCGCACACGGCGATGAACAAGCGCAGCGTCACCTGATCGATTTGCCACATCGGCGCAGCGGATTCGTGGGTTGGGGGTGGGGGAAATTATGGTTGATCGTGGAAGGCCGTGGAGGATTTCTGTCGCTTGCGGTGCGGCTCGAACCACGGCTTGCCGTGCAAAGCAGTGCAGAAACAAGGACGTTGACGCTCGAATGGAAAGCCCGCAAAGCGGGGCGACTTGTTTGAGGCGCGGTTGCCTTCCGTTAGTCTTCCGTGCTCTTCAGATCGCTTATCCGCCCTTTCGTTATGCGCGCCATGCAATCCCAAAACGTCATATAACGCACCGACGCTTCGCCTAATGAATAGGTCTCAGCGTAACACTGGTTGTCGCGATACTCGACCCATGCCCTTTGTCCTTTCTCAAAGTAAGGCAATGCGACAGGATTGTTATCGACCTTCAAATCAACATCGCCTTTCCTCAACTCAGTTTCCAACGATTTAATCGTGGAATTCAATTCTGCGTAAATTTGTTCGAAATTCCTGTGGCTGCACGCAGCGATATCGGCGGTTGCCGCGTGCTCACCGGTCTTGCAAAGACGGTCAATTTCTTCGCGCAATTTTCCAGAAAAATAAACCGATGATGGCGCTGCTTTTTTGTAGTCGAACTGCACCGAGTAAATTGTTTTGCTCAGCGCAGTTGAATCAAAAAAATTAAACATCGAAATCATGATAAGCCGCACAGCAAGCATTCTAGTGGGACGCATCATATACACCTTCAGAGAACACTCCAGCCTCCGTTTCCCGGCGTTGACGCAAGCTCGAGGAACAGCGAAATCTTTTTTATGTAATTCGGAATATTTCGGTAGTCACCTGATTTTCGCGATGCGTCAATTCGTCCGCAGCATGGTCTGCTACAGCATTAAAAAAAACACTCACCAATGCATCGTACACGTACTGAAACAACGGTACGTGCACTTTTGCATTGATGGCGCGTTCTGTTCGCCTCAAGTCCTTTCAAAGACTCTCTGGCGTGTTGACTGATACTGTCTGCCTAAGGTGCAGATTGTCTTCCGGCAAGACAAGATGGAAGGTCCCACAAAGCGTGGCCAACGATTGCAGCCATAGGATCCGCAAACTATTGTGGTTGGGCTGGCTCGACTTCAATAGAGTCCAGCGTTTCCGTAATCGAAGTGGTTCCGCGTAGATCGGTACCGGTTATTTGCCGACGGTGGCGATCAAAAAACTCCGTTTTAGTATCAATTACAAGAGTAACAGGAGTGTCGCCACGCGGACTATGCCAGATAGCCTGGAATCTGTATGGTCCCATTCGCGCGCCGCCCATATGGGGCATTGTCGGACTATTTATTCGGATCCCCCATCCCGTATCCGTAACCGAAAACGATTGCAGTATAAATTCCTTAAATTGGGGGCGATCCTTCAGCATCGGCACGATGTAATCGTTGAAGCTAATCGACCCGTCAGCGTAGACAGTCGGAACAAGCAACGTACAAAATAACCCGGCGCTGAGTCTATGTGCTAAGCGTTGTTTACTCATAACTCTATTCCTCGACGGTCATCCAATATACTTAACTTTGCGCTGCGTATTGTTTACCGCCCCATGCTCCCAAGCGGACTGGACAACGGCGCCCGCACCGACGAAATTGTCAATGTGATGGCCGGTAATCGCGCTGCCGGTATCATCGGCGAAGCGTCTGCCGACGATCTCTATTTCGACTTGAGCGTGCTTCGGTATGACGTTAGGATCGACCGCTATTGAACGATTCTCCGTAACCGGTCCGAATGCGCCTTGCACTGAGTCCGTGTAAGCGAATGCTACGCCCTCCGGGTTGCTGAGATAGTCGCGATTGCCGCGGCTATTTCTATGCCAACCTGAATTTACCTGTGTTGGTCGAATGTAGCGCCCATTAGATGCTTTACCCGTTCCCTGCATGACAACGCCTCGCGCCCCATAGAGAAAATCGCGCTTGTGTTGATCGTTGGTTCCGCGAGCAATTACAAGTTCACCCGTAAAATCCTTTTCGAAGCAAACGTGATACCCCGTTATAAGAAACGTGCTCTCGTACCATGCCTCCTTGAACCTCAAACGCAGCGGGACTGATGTTATATCTTCGTCAGCTACCGTGAGTGTCAAATCCCCGGGTTCACGCGATTCGAGAATAACCGTCGCGCAACCGTCTAAATCGGTCGGGCCCGAGACCTGTACTGTGTCGCTCGGACGGCTACTGCTGATAGATATGATGCGACCGAAAACAGAATTTCGTCGACGACTTTTCACTGTGACTTTGATAGCCAGACGGTACAGAATCTTTCCGTGCAACACACGCGAGGACGAGGGAATGACAGGCAACTTGTCGCCGTAACTATTGGCCGGAATATTCCACGACAACAGGTTCGCTGCAATCCGAACTTCAACGCACGAGTCCGGGTTTGTGTTCGTACACGCAGTGTCGTGAACCGTTAGCCAATCCGGACTTTCCGGCATTCCTATTGCTCCAATTAAAGTTTGAGGCTTGCTGTTCCGCGAGTAACTACGCGCACAGTGTGTCCGCTCTGGCTTGTGGTTCCCGTTATCACCCGTTTACCGTCAACGACAATTCTGTAACGCACGTTGGCGAGGGGTTGGCCATCGCTTTTTTTGAGCACGTAATACTCGTCGCGAGTGCGAATTTTCGACGTCAGCGCTGAAGCTGCCGTGCGACCGCGGCAATCGCACGCCCATGCATAACCCAGGGCGTCGGCCATTTCGTAACCGTTCGAATACGACCGAAGCCTATCCTGCGGAAACCATTCGCCAGTTTCGACGTTCATCGCCATTGCAGACGGCATTGGCGGGAAGTTTGCGTATATTGAATAGGTGACACGACAAACTTGGCACTCTTGCTCGCCCACGGCACCTGCCTGTTTCTGTTGTTCCATTCGACCTCTTTTGATTTTCCAGAAAACATCCGGCAAATTAAGCATCTAAACGGTGGCACGGTCAATGATTTTAAGTTGAGGCAAAACTTCATTGACAGATATTAACGATTGCTCTGGCCATCTCATTTTTAGGCGAATTTTTCCAGATACCACGGCCAAACAAAAAAAGCGGCATTGAGCCGCAATGCCGTTCAGTTGAGCAACTGAGCGGCATTTTTGTTTTTCTGACAAAAAGACCGTTGTAAGCGAGCGCGGCGATGTTAGCTTTCATCGCCATGCTGGCCGATCCGCTGAAGCGAGTCATCGCGCGTCGAGTCTCACCCATCCCCGCCCTTGCCCGCGATTTTCGGTCTGGCTATGCTGGCGGGTGCGCCGGCTGCCCGCAGGCGACCGCCCCAACCAGAACAACGCTCGAGAACCTGCCCATGTCCACCACCAGTCTGTTTTTCACGGCCGCCGGCGTCGGCCTCGCGATCGCTGCGCCGGTCGGCCCGATGGGCATGCTGTGCATCCGCCGAACGCTGAGCGGCGGTCCGCGCGCGGGACTCGCGATCGGCTTCGGCATCGCCAGCGGCGACGCGGCCTACGGGCTGATCGCGGCGCTCGGCCTCGTCGGCATTTCTCAGTTCATGCTCGCGTACGACCGCCCGCTGCATCTGCTCGCGGGCCTGTTCCTGCTATATCTCGGCGTGCGCGCGCTGCTGCAGAAGCCGCCCGCTGAAACCGCCGACGGCAATGGCAATGGCAATGGCAATGGCAATGGCAAGCTCGCGCAGATCGGCCGCGCCGGCGCGCTGCGTGCGTACGCGAGCGCGCTGCTGTTGACGTTGACCAATCCGCAGACCGTCATCATGTTCGCGGCGCTATTCACGACGCTCGCGCCACGCGGCGCGTTCTCGCCGGCCATCGCGCTGACGACGGTCGGCGGTGTGTTCGCCGGCTCGATCGCGTGGTGGTGCTGTCTGGTGACCATGGTGTCGCTCGCGCGTCACGCGATCGGCAGCAGGCTTCGCGTCGCGATCGATCGCGTGGTCGGCTTCACGCTCGCGGCGTTCGGCGTCGTCGAAATCCGCCGCGCGCTCTGAGCGGCACCTCACACGCCATGCGGCACATCAGCGCCGTACACGCCGAACGCAGCCCGCTGCCCGCGGCGACGCGCTCCCCCTGAACAAGTGCCACACGCTGGCGCGGCAGTTTTGCGACAATAGCGCCTTTCGCCGCTGAGGCGCCGGCCGACGCGGCCGTGCAGCGCAC